>DAIOVT010000595.1:0-1426 GCA_036758885.1 Kineosporiaceae bacterium | reverse complement strand
CGTACCAGGCGTGGTCGAGCAGGAAGGTACTGAGCTGCGCGTGCGGCTCGGCGCGGTCGTAGCGCACGAGTGAGGTGCGCCCGTCGTCCTGGCGGAGCGTGAGCAGTTCGCGGTCCGTCAGTGCGCCGGTGTCCATGAATCGGCTCTCGCCGGTGAGCGTCACCGCCGCCGGCGCGGCGGGCGCGCTGACGATGTCGTCGTCGTCCCGCTCGATGCCCTTGAGCCGGTTGCTCAGGGTGAGGCCGAGGATCAGGACGAACGTGAAGACACCCAGGCCGAGCGCCAGCATGGCGTTCGGGTTGCTGCGGGACTGTCTCAGCGCGTTGCGGTTCCTTCGGGTCGATCCCGATCGTCGCGGCTGTGTCGCGGTGGCGGGTCTGACGTTGACGGGCTTGAGCTGTGGGGAAGTGGGTGCCGTGGTGTTCCGGGCCGGGGACGGCGAGCCGGCCGAGTCCGCGGTGCCCCAGAGCGGGGTGCCCGCCGGACCGGCCGAGGGCGTCGGACCGGTTGTGGATTCGGCTGCCGAATCGGTTGTGGAATCGACTGTGGAATCGGTTGCGGGAGAGAACGGTTCGGCGACGACCCCGGCCGGCTGAACGGCCTGCAGCAGCCGGTTCATCACCTCCATGGCGGCCGGCCGGTCGGCCGGATCCTTGGCCAGGCAGTCGGTGATCACCGAGCGGAGCCGTCGCGGTACGTCGCCCATCCAGACCGACGCGGTGCGCACGGCGCGCACGGTGCCGCTGGGGGAGCTCTCGCCGAACGCGGTCCGGCCGGTGGCGGCGAACACCATCACCGCGGCCCAGGCGAAGACGTCGCTGGCCGGCGTGGCCGGGGCGTTGTTCAGACGCTCCGGAGCCAGATAGGCGGCGCTGCCCAGCACGCCGTCCGCATCGGCCTGCGGGTCGACCGTGCCCCGGCGCAGGGCGATCCCGAAATCGACCACCCTGGGCCCGTCGGGCCCCAGCAGGATGTTCTCGGGCTTCAGATCGTGGTGGACGACGCCCGCGGCGTGGATCGAGACCAGCGCCGTGATCGTCGCGATGGCCAGCCGGTCGAGGTCGCTGCCGGTCAGCGTGCCCTGCCGGCGCACCCGGTCGGCGAGGTTCGGGCCGGGCACGTACTCGTTCACCAGATAGGGCGGCCCCTCCGCGGGGTCGATCACCGCGTCCAGCAGGGCAGCGGTGCAGAACGAGGGCACCCGCCGGGCCAGTTCGGCCTCGTCGAGGATCCGGGCACGCGAGGCGGGGTCGGCCAGCAGGTCGGGCAGCAGCACCTTGACCGCGACCGGACGGCCCTGCGGGTCGTCACCGGGGTGTGCCAGGTAGACGGTGCCCTGGCCGCCCTCGCCGATCCGCGCGGTGATCCGGTACGGGCCGATCCGGCGGGGATCCTGGGGCCTGAGTTCGTTCGCCGGGCCTCCCGG
>DAIOVT010000594.1:0-1446 GCA_036758885.1 Kineosporiaceae bacterium | reverse complement strand
CGGTGACGCCTTCCGCGAGGTCGGCCACCCACAGTTCGGTGGTGTCCCAGGGCATGTCGGGGTGGTTCCAGCAGATCCAGGCCAGCCGGGCGCCGTCCGGGCTGATCCGGGGGGAGGCGTAGAAGTCGTGCCCGGAGACCAGCACGGTGGCCGGCGCGACGTCCTCGCCGTGCGGGGCGGCGTCCAGGGCGACGATCTCGTTGATCACCTCACCGCCCGCCAGGTGCCGCTCCCGGACGCAGACCACGATGCGTCCGTCGGGGCTGAGCACTCCGTCGGCGTAGCGCAGACCGCTTGGCAGCGAAGGGGTTTCGCTGATCGGCACCGGTGTCGTGGAGCCGTCGGGGAGCAGGTACAGACGCTGATCGGCGAAATCGGTGAAGAACACCCGGCCGCGGTCGACCCACCAGGCGCCGCCGCCGTACTCGTGTACCCGGGTACGGGCGTTGAACGGGGCGGGGAGCAGGTCGCGGACGCTGCCGTCGCGTTCGCGACGCCGGATCTGCAGCCTGCCGCCCTCCTCGGGCAGCGAGAGGGACCACCAGGTGATGCCGTTCTCGGCCCGTACGTCCGAGAGCCGGGCGGCCCCGGCAACCACCAGATCGGCGCTGATCGGAGAGGGCCACAGGCTCGGCCGGGCGGTCGGCGAGGTCATCGTTCGACAGTAGTCGAGAAGCGAATGTCCGCTCCTGGGCTTACCTTGCTGCCGTGCATAGTGTTCTGATGCCTGCCCAGGTGCTGGCGCTGATCCTGGTCGCGGCGCTGACCTGTGGGGTCTGCGACAAGAAGGGCTGGCCCTCGCCGCTGGTGCTGACGATGCTCGGCATCCTCGGGTCGTTCATCCCGGGGATGCCGCACTTCGAGTTCAGCAGTGACCTGATCCTGCTCGGGGTGTTGCCGCCGCTGCTCTACGCGACGGCGATCCGTACCCCGTTCGTGAACATCCGCTCCAATGCGCGACCGATCCTGCTGCTGTCCGTGGCATTGGTGCTGGTCACCGCGTTCGCGGTGGGGTTCGTCGTGCATGCGCTGCTGCCCCAGGTACCGCTGGCGGCCGGTGTCGCGCTCGGCGCGGTGGTGGCCCCGCCGGACGCCGTGGCGGCCACCGCGATCGCCCGCCGGGTCGGCATGCCGCGGGGGCTGGTCAACATCCTCGAGGGCGAGAGCCTGCTCAACGACGCCACGGCGCTGGTCACCCTGCGCACCGCCCTGGCCGCGGTCTCGGGCACCTTCGGTCTGCTGCAGGCCGGCACCGCGTTCGCCCGGGCGGTGATCATCGGCGGGCTGGTCGGCTGGCTGATCGCCGAGGTGGTCAGCAAGCTGCGCCGGCGCATCCACGAGCCGGTGCTGGACGCCGCGCTGTCATTGCTGGCGCCCTACGGCGCGATGCTCGGCGCCGAGTCGATGCACGGCTCGGGGGTTCTCGCCGTCGTCGCCGCCGGGCTG
>DAIOVT010000593.1:0-1576 GCA_036758885.1 Kineosporiaceae bacterium | reverse complement strand
CACCGTTCGTCGGACACCCCCAACCGCGAACGTGACAGCTATTTTCGACTGATCACGGGGTGGGTTCGGCGGTGGCGCAGACCTCGTCGTCCAAGAAGGCCTCGGCAGCCACCTGGCCGATGACCACGATCGCCGGCGGACGCACCTGCCGCTCCGCCGCGAGCGCAGCGATGCCGCCCAGCGCGCCGTAGGTGATCCGTTCGGACGGCGTCGAGCCGCGCTCGACGATCGCCACCGGTAGGTCCGGGGCGGCGCCGGCGGCAAGGGCCGACTCGCAGATCTGCTCCAGACCGGAGACCGCCATCAGCAGCACCACGGTCGCCCCGCCGAGCAGGGCACCGCGGGCGGCGGCGTCCAGACCGTTGTGCCCCGAGGAGATCAGCACCGAGGTGGCCACCCCGCGCTGGGTCAGCGGAATGCCCGCGAGCGCGGGCACCGAGAGCGCCGAGGTCACCCCGGGGATGACCCGCACCGGCACTCCCGCGGCCCGGCAGGCATGCATCTCCTCGCCGCCGCGGCCGAAGATGTACGGGTCACCGCCCTTGAACCGGACGACGCGGCGTCCGGCTCGGGCGTGCTCGACCAGCAGGGCGTTGATCGCGTGCTGCGGCACCGGGTGATTGTCCGGGCTCTTGCCGACGTTGATCACCTCGACGCCCTCGGCCAGGTCGTCGAGCAGGGTGGTCGCGCCGAGCCGGTCGGTGATCACCACGTCCGCCTCGGCGAGGGCCTTCCGGCCGGCCACGGTGATCAGTTCGGGATCGCCCGGGCCGCTACCGACCAGCACCACCCGGCCGCCATTGTTGAGCACCGGGTCATTGTTGACTCTGACCAGGTCAGGCACCAACTCGCCGGCACCCGTCCGGATGCAGTTCTGCATGATCACGACGAGGTTGTGGGCGGTTCTGCATGATCACCGCGGGTGGGGCGTCGGGAGAAAGGCCGTTTCCGGCGCTTCCGGGCCGTGTCGGCATGCCCCTGATAATGGTTCTCACTACTGTGGCCCGGTGACGAGCGGTCATGGCCACGGCCATCATCTTCCGGGCAGACCCCGCCGATCGGGGACGCCGCCCCGGCACCGGCTGGCGGCGGGGATCCTGACCGCGGTGCTGGTACCGATCTGGATCGCCACGATCGTGATGGCGGTGCGGCTGTGGCCGCACGGGCCCGCCCCGCTGTCGGCCTCGGTGCCGACCGGTGGCTACACCACGGTCGAGGCCAAGGTGCTCAGCACCCGTTCGGAGAGCTGCGCCGGCACCGGCGAGGACCGGCTGCCCAACGGCGACGTCCCCGCGACGGTGACCTGCGGCTACGCCCAGGTCGAACTGCTGGACGGCGCCGATCACGGACGGCGTCTCGAGGTCATCGTGCCGCCGCCCGACTTCCGCAACGGGATCGCGCCGGGCACGAAGGTGCAGCTGGCGCGGTACCCGGCCGACGCGGCCGACCCACAAGCGTCCGGGACCGACGCGACGGTCGGCATGCTGCCGAACGGAGACATGTTCGCCTGGGTGGACTACTCCCGCAGCAGCCCGCTGACCTGGATGGCGGTGCTGTTCGCGGTGCTGGTGGTCGC
>DAIOVT010000592.1:0-1661 GCA_036758885.1 Kineosporiaceae bacterium | reverse complement strand
AACGCGACCCGGCACAACCGGCCCCGCACGTCGGCGGACCAGTCGGCGGTCAGGCCGGCGGCGAGCACCTCACCCGCGACGTCCGCGGCGATCGAGATCAGCAGGGCGACGATCAGCACCAGCAGGATCGTCAGCGACCGGTCGGCGAGCAGCGGCCCGGCGAGCGCGGCGGCCGCGGTCTGGCCCGCCGCGCAGAGCACCAGTAACACGCCCAGCACCGCGGTCCTCACCGGAGCCGTGGTGTACAGATCGCGCAGCAGGCGCACGACGGAGTTCTCCCGACGGGAAAGAGGAAGGGCAGAGACGTCCAGCGTGGTTCGAACGGCGTCGCGCGGCAACCGGTTATCGGCGGGCCGGGTTGTGGCCGGGTGTCGCTCGGGTCAGTCGCGCGAGGTGCTCATCGCGTGTTCGACCCGGTCGAGCAGCGCCTGCACACCGGCGTAGGTCTCCGAGCGATAGGCGCCGACCGAGCGTTCGGTGTTCAGCGCGTCGCGCATGGCGTCGAGGTAGCGGCGCTGCACGATCAGCGACTGCTCGAGCGTCTCCGGACGGCGCTGCTCGGTCGGCTGCACCCGGCCGGTGAGCATCGGGGTGAACCGGGCGACCAGCCGGGCGGCCAGCTCCGGGTCGATGCGTTCGCCGTCGATCTCCTGCTCCTCGATCGGGCCGAGCTGTTCGACGGCGGACTCGACGACGGCGGCCATCAGCGCGCCGGCCTCCTCGCGCCGGGTCTCGGCCGAGACCCCGGGGAAGTTCATCCGCCGGATCACCCAGGGGAGGGTTCCGCCGAACAGGATCAGGCTGGTCACCGCGACCACGAAGGCGACCAGCACCATCGAGCTGCGGTCGGGCAGATCGGTCGGGATGGTCTGCGCGGCGGCGACGGTGACCACGCCGCGCATGCCCGACCAGCTCAGCACCAGGGCGCCCCGGCCGCCGATCGGTTCGCGCTCGGCGAAGGCGATGTCGGCCTCGCCCCGGGCCAGCCGCCGCCGGGCGTGGGCCAAGCGTGACTCGCCGCGTTCGTTCTGCGGTTCGAAGGAGTCGAGCTTGTCGGAGAAGTCGGCGAGCTGGCCGCGCCGCTTGGTGTACTTCTCCGGTTGCAGCCGGTCGATCAGGATCGGTGCCGCCACCCCGGCGAACCGCACCGCGACCAGCATCGCCAGCACCAGCAGCGACAACCAGGCCAGCGTCGACCCGGACCGTTCCTGCGTCGCCGAGGCGCTCAGGGCGGGCAGTTGCAGACCCATCACCAGGAAGACCGCGTTCTCCAGCAGGAAGTTGATCGTGGCCCAATTGGTGCTCTCGCTCTGCCGGTCGCGCGCGGTCAGCCGCCGGGCACCGAAGTTGCCGGTGACCAGCCCGGCGGCGACCACCGCCAGCACCCCCGAGGCGTGCAGTTCCTCGGCGGGGAAGTAGGCGACGAACGGCAGCACGAACGACAGGGTGGTCGACAGCACCGGATCGTCGAGACGTTGCCGCAGCAGCACGAAACCCCAGCCGGCCAGCGCGCCGATGGCCAGGGCACCGGCCACCGCCCAGGCGAACTCGCCGGCCGCCGGCACGAAGTGGAAGCTGCCCCCGATCGCAGCCAGGGCGCTGCGCAGCACCACCAGTGCCGAGGCGTCGTTGACCAGGGACTCGCCCTCGAGCACGGTCAT
>DAIOVT010000591.1:0-1684 GCA_036758885.1 Kineosporiaceae bacterium | reverse complement strand
TAGGTGCCGAAGCTGTCACGGATCACGCCGGCACCGAAAGCCGCTGGGGCAGCGCCGATCTGGTGAGCGGCGAACACCCAGCCGAAGACGATCGTGCCGCGTTCGCCGAAGATCTCCCGGCACAGCGCCGCGGTCGGCGGCACCGTCGCCACCCAGTCGAGCCCGTAGACGACGACGAAAAGGATCATGCTCGGGTGCACGTGTTCGGAGAGCAGCCAGGGCAGCATCAGCAGTCCGACGCCGCGGAAGGTGTAGTAGGCGACCAGCAGGATGCGCGGATCGAACTTGTCGGTCAGCCAACCGGAGGCGACGGTACCGGCGATGTCGAACACGCCGACCATCGCGAGCAGACCGGCGGCCGTGGTGGTCGGCATGCCGTGATCGTGCGCGGACGGGATGAAGTGGATGCCGACAAGCCCGTTCGTGGTCGCCCCGCAGATCGCGAAGGCACCGGCGAGCGCCCAGAACGCGCGTTGCCGCGACGCGGACGACAGCCCCTCGAGGGCTCGGCGCACGGCACCGCCGTGGGTTCGCGGCGGTGCCTCGAAGGTCTGCGGGTCGGCGCCGTAGGGCAGTACGCCACGCTCGGCCGGAAAGTCGCGGATCACCAGCCAGACCAGAGGGACGGCGACCAGGGCGGCGCCGGCGATCACCAGGGACGCCGCCCGCCAACCGGTGTGCTCGGCCAGGCTGGCGACCGGAGGCAGGATGACCAGTTGCCCGGTTGCCGAACCGGCTGTCAGCACACCCATGACCAGACCGCGGCGCTCGACGAACCAGCGGTTCGCGATGGTGGCGGCGAGCACCAGCGCCATCGACCCGGTGCCCAGCCCGATCAGCAGACCCCAGAAGACCAGAAGCTGCCAGGACGCCGTCATCACCACGCTCGCGCCGGCCCCGAGGGAGACCAAAGCCAGTGCGGCAGAGATGACTTGGCGCATGCCGAAGCGATCCATCAGCGCTGCGGCGAACGGTGCGACCAGCCCGTAGAGCAGCAGGTTGATGCCGACCGCCAGCGACATCACGCTGGTCGACCAGCCGAACTCCTCGTGCAACGGCACCATCAACGCGCCGGGCGCCGCCCGGAAACCGGCCGCCCCGAGCAGGGCGAGGAAGGCGACGGCGGCCACCCACCAGGCGGGGTGCACTCGACGCCGTCGAGGCGTCGTGGTGGCAGGGTTCTCGGTCGAACGAGCGCTCATCGTCTGACTTTCTTCAAGAAAGTTATAGGCTTGGGAACCGTACCGTGCTCCCCGACCTGAAGGAAACGTCGATGCCGCTGCGATCGGACTGGTCCGATGCACTCTGCCCGGTCCGGCGTTCACTCGACGTACTGGGTGATCCGTGGGTGTTGCTGATCATGCGCGACGTGCTGCACGGCCGTGGCCGGTTCGAGACGCTGCGCGACAGCCTGGGCATCTCGGAGGCGGTGCTCAGCCGCCGGTTGCGGGCGATGGTCGAGGCGGATCTGCTGGTTCGCGTCGACTACGACAGTTCCGGACGCATCCGGCAGGGTTACGCCGCGACCGAGGCCGGCGCCGAACTGCTGCCGATCCTGCAACAGCTCGCGGTCTGGGGGGAGCGGCACACCCCGATGCCGGCCGGAGGTTCGCACATGGCGATGATCCACGAGACCTGCGGCGACGAGACCACTCGCGGCGAGGTCTGCAGTTCGTGCGGCGAG
>DAIOVT010000590.1:0-1691 GCA_036758885.1 Kineosporiaceae bacterium | reverse complement strand
CTGGACGCCGCCACCCCGGTGCACGCAGCGATCACCACCCTGCGCCGGCAGCGGCGGCAGTTCGCGCTGGTCACCTCGGCGGGCCGGGTGGTCGGCCTGATCACGCTGCACGACCTGGTGCGCCGGCTGTTCGGACGCCCCGGGCAGCTCAGCACGACCGGATGATCGCCTCGGCCCGGTGGTGCGCCAGGTTGGCGGCGTACCAGGGCCGGACAGCGCGGGACTGCGGCTGCTCCCGCGGCTGATTCCGCGGCCCGGCCGGGTCGCAGAGCACCACCCTGCGGAGCGGCTCGGGCAGCCCGGCCAGGACCGGTACCGCGTCCGGCGACAGCTGCCGTGCGTACTCGACGTCGAAGGCACCGGTCCGCTCGTATCGCGCCACGTTCCAGCGGGCGACCAGGGCGTCCGGCGAGACCAGGGTGAGACCGAGCAGCACGACGGTCCCACTGGTGACCACCCACCGGGACACGGCGGCGGCCCGTCCCCGCCACCAGGCCGCCGCCGCCAGCAGCAACATCACCCCCACCCAGACCTCGAAGGTGCCGACCAGCAGACGCAGCACCGTGGCTCCGAAAGCGTTCTCGTAGGCCCACATCCGGGCCAGCGCGGAGGCCACCAGGCCGAGCGCGCCGGCCACGGCGGCGCCACCGAGCCCGGCCAGCACCCGGCGGTCCCTGCGCGAGGGAGCCGCCCCGGCACTGCGGGCCGCCCGACCGACCGCGGCGGTGACCAGCAGCGTGGCGAGCACCAACTCGCCGAAACCGCTCCTGGCCCGCCCCGCCGGGGTCTGTCCGCCCCAGATCATCTGCTCGGGGTAGAGCCCGGTCAGGACGGCGAGCTGCACGGCGACGAAACAGAGCAGCACCAGGTCGAGCATCACCAGCGGCAGTGCCCACTCGACCACCGGACGCCGCCGCACCGGCTTGCCGCAGGCACCGGTCACGGCGGCGGAACCGAGGCGCGCCCCGGCCATCGACAGCACCAGGATCATCAGCACGGTGGTCAGCAGCACCCGTTCGGGCAGGCCCTGGGGCACCGCGGCCGGCGAGATACGGGCAAGCGACTCGAACAACCCGGCGAACGCGCCGTCCCCCGCAGCCAGCAGCCCGCCGACCGCGGCGGCGAGCGCCGAACCGGCGAGCAGCCCCCGCAACCAGGGCAGTAGCTGCGCCGCCGAGTACCGGCGGGCCGACGTCAGGGCGCGAGCACGGCCCAGCCACGTCACCGTGACCGGCAGCGCCGCAACCAGCCGGAAGGGCGCCCGCAGATGCTCGGTCCAGCGCCTGGCCGGGAACAGGCCTCCGGTGCCGATCGCGGTCGCGGTGATCGCGCACAACCCGATCAGCAGCGGGTTCGCCGCCACTGCGGCGGCACCGAACAGGGCCAGGATCAACACCGTCCGCGCTCTTCCGGGCCCTGCGGCACGTCCCTCGACGCCGCCGGGCGCGGGACCTCGCGGCACCGAACGGAGAGCAACCGCCGCCAGCCCGGCCAGCACCAGCCAGTGCAGGCCCGGTGCACTGTTGACGGTCAGCAAGGACACCGCCGTGAGTCCGGCCAGCGCCGCCAGGGTGAGGCGGCTCGGCGGCGTCTCCACCAGGACGACGAACCGCCGGCGCCACCAGTCGCCCGGCGGTGGGGTTCCCCAGGTCGGCGGGGTCGCCGAAACCTCCTCGGGTGCAACGGATTCA
>DAIOVT010000589.1:0-1739 GCA_036758885.1 Kineosporiaceae bacterium | reverse complement strand
AGACCTGGCTCGCCGGGGCCATCGAACACGGCGCGGATCTGCACGTGGGCAGCGGTCACGGACCGGTCGACCACTTCCACGAACTGCGCCAACACCTGCCTGCCGGACCGTTCGCCGGGTCGCATGCCGGATCATGGTGCAACGATCTGTGGGCCGACCTGGCCGACCTGCGCGCACGCTCGCACGACTGCTCGTTCGTTCAGGGACTACGCCGCGGCGACCTCGACCCCGGCCGGTTCCGCTGGTACCTCGGCCAGGACGCGCTCTACCTCGCCGGGTACTCCCGGCTGCTGGCCCGGGCCAGCGCCCTGGCACCCACGGTGGACGAGCAGATCTTCTGGGCCCGCAACGCCGCCGGAGCGCTGGCCGAGGAGGCTCGACTGCACCGCGCTCACCTGGACGGCGCCGAGCCCGAGCCGGCACCGGCGACCTCCGGCTACGTGAACCACCTGCACGCGGTGGCCGGGACCGGTGGATACCCCGAACTGATCGCCGCGCTGCTGCCGTGCTTCTGGCTCTACACCGATATCGGCCGCGATCTCGCCGCCGCCGATCACGACGGGCATCCGTATCACGACTGGCTCGCCACCTATGCCGATCCGGCCTTCGCCGAGGCCACCCGGCAGGCCGTACAGATCACCGATCAAGCGGCCCGGGACGCCTCAGCGGCAGGTCGTGCAGGGATGCGCGCCGCGTTCGAGGCGTCGCTGCAGCACGAACTGGCCTTCTTCGAGGCACCGATGCACTGACCGGCCTGGCAGCGCGACCTGCGCGTCGTGCAGTTCTGCATGATCACGGTGGAGCGGTACCTGAGGATGAGCGGGTGCAGCGTCGGCCCAGGGGTTGCGGACGCTTTTGCGTCGCAAGACGAACACAGAAGCGTCCGCGATCACGCGACCTCGACACTCGGACCCGCAGACACCCGTCCTCGCCGTGATCATGCAGAACTGCACGTCCGGAGGGTGACGCGTGTGGGTTGACGAGTGCTGCCGTGCAGTTCTGCATGATCACGCGGGCCGTGCGGTTCTGCATGATCACGGCGGGTCAGGGAAGCGCGGGGTACTCCCGATCGCCAACCCGCACCCTGACCCGTTCGCCCGTGGCCGAGACGATGCGAGGATGCAGCACCTCGATGTCGGGCTCGGCCGCCATCAGGTGCTGCACCGAGCGATGGCCCGCCAGGTCGGTGAGCATCGCCACCGTCGGCGGCAGCATCGCCCGCTCGCCGCGGCGGGCCTGTTCGAGGGCCTCGGCCGGAGCGAGCCACTCGGCGGCCTCGGCCTCGGTGGTGAGCAACTCGGCATGCTGGTCGTGCGGCAGAGCGGCGACGAAGAAAAAGGTGTCGTAACGACGTGACTCCCCCTCCGGGGTGACCCATCTTCCCCACGGCCGCAACAGGTCCGAGCGCACGGCGCCGTTCCCGAGGACGTCGGCCATGCCGGCCCGGCGCTCGCTGACCGCCACCCGCAGTTCGTCGCGCCGGGACCGGTCGGCGCCGGCCGCGTCGTCCGCGACATCGGCGAGCAGCACACCCGTCTCCTCGAAGACCTCGCGGATCGCTGCCACCACCACTGCCCGAGCTGTCTCCCGAACCTTGGCCGACTGCCCGGTGATCGCAAACCGGTCGGCCCAGAACTCCGGGTCCGGCCCGCTCCATCCCAACCCGGCGTGATCGCGGTCGTCGACACCGCCACCGGGGAAGACGGTCATTCCCGCCGCGAAGGCCATGCTGCCCACCG
>DAIOVT010000588.1:0-1751 GCA_036758885.1 Kineosporiaceae bacterium | reverse complement strand
CGCCCGTGGGGTGCTCGAGACCGCGATCCGCACCGCCGCGGCCTGCGGGCTGAACCTGGCCACGCTCGACGTGCGCGAGCACGCCAGCGCCCATCACGCGGCGCTCGGGGTGCTCTTCGACCGGCTCGGCGAGCAGGGCGTGCCGTACGCCGAGTTGAGCGCCGCCAGCCGCGGCCGGGTGCTCTCCGCCGAGCTTGCGTCGAGGCGTCCGCTGGCGCCGACCCCGCCGCCGCTCTCCGGTGCCGAACTGGCCACCTTCAGCACCTTCGTCGCGATCCGGGAGCTGCTCGACGACCTCGGACCCGAGGCGATCGAGTCGTACATCATCTCGATGACCAAGGGTGCCGACGACGTGCTCGCGGCCGTGGTGCTGGCGCGCGAGGCCGGGCTGATCGACCTGGCCGCGGGGGTGGCCCGGCTCTCCTTCGTGCCGTTGCTCGAGACCGTCGACGAACTGCGCCGGGCCGGTGACCTGCTGGAGGGGCTGCTCTCCGACCCCAACTATCGCGAGCTGGTGCGTCTGCGCGGCGACGTGCAGGAGGTGATGCTCGGCTACTCCGACAGCAACAAGGACGCCGGCATCACCACCTCGCAGTGGGAGATCCATCTCGCCCAGCGCAGGCTGCGCGACGTGGCCCGGCCGCACGGGGTTCGGCTGCGGCTCTTCCACGGTCGCGGCGGCACGGTCGGTCGCGGTGGTGGCCCGACCTACGAGGCGATCCTGGCTCAGCCCTGGGGAGTGCTGGACGGCGAGATCAAGCTGACCGAACAGGGCGAGGTGATCTCGGACAAGTACCTGCTGCCGCAGCTCGCCTCGGAGAACCTGAAACTGCTGGTCTCGGCGAACCTCGCCTCGTCGGTGCTGCACACGACACCGCTGACACCGGACACCAAGCTCGAACAGTGGGACGCCACGATGGGGCTGATCTCCGGTGCGGCGCAACGGGCTTACCGCACGCTGGTCACCGACGAGGATCTGCCGGAGTACTTCTACACCTCCACCCCGGTCGAGGAACTGGCCGACATGCACCTGGGGTCGCGACCCGCCCGGCGGGCCACCACCGGGGCCGGGATCGACGCGCTGCGGGCGATCCCGTGGGTGTTCGGCTGGACCCAGTCGCGGCAGATCGTGCCCGGCTGGTTCGGGGTCGGCTCCGGGCTGGCGGCCGCGCGGGAGGCCGGGCTCGGCGAGGTGCTGGCGGAGATGAACCAGAGCTGGCGGTTCTTCGCCAACTTCCTCTCCAACGTCGAGATGACCCTGGCCAAGACCGACCTGAAGGTCGCCGGACAGTATGTGCAGCAACTGGTTCCGGAGCGGTTGTACCACGTCTTCGAGATGATCGAGGCCGAGCACCGGCTGACCGTCGAGCAGGTGCTGCGGCTCACCCAGGAGTCGGAACTGCTCGAGCAGCAGGCCGAACTCAGGTCGACCCTGGCCACCCGGGACCGCTACCTGTTGCCGCTGCAACTGCTGCAGGTGCAACTGCTGCAACGGGTTCGGGCCGCGCGCAGCGAGGGCGGCGAACCCGACGAGACGATGCGCCGGGCGTTGCTGGTCACCGTGAACGGCATCGCCACCGGGCTGCGCAACACCGGCTGACCCGGCACCGGGCCAGGTCAGCCGGCCGAGACCTTCTCGACCTGGACCAGGGTGTCGTGGAAGGCCGCCGAGCCTCGATCGTCCGGCGGCACGGTCGGGTTGGTCAGCGCGTTGATCGATCGGTTCTCCGGGGTGGCCCGGTGCCACCAGC
>DAIOVT010000587.1:0-1785 GCA_036758885.1 Kineosporiaceae bacterium | reverse complement strand
GCAGCTGCTGTTCCTGCTCGATGGTGCCGGCCAGCGCCGGCACCGACAACGCCGGCACCGACAACTCCGGCACCGACAACTCCAGCACCGACAACTCCAGCACCGACAACTCCAGCGCCGACAACTCCGCCGCCGGGCAGAGCCGGCTGTGGGCGGTGGTGCTCCGGATCGTGGTCACGGTTCCGCACGCGGTCGTCCCGCTGCTGCTGCTGGCGTTCTTCCCGACCACGATGCTCACCCCGCAGCAGCGCAGCGTGCACTACCCGATGAGCCCGGCGCTGCGCATCGCGCTGGCCATCGCCGCCGTCGCCGTGGCCTGCGCGCTGACCCTGCCCAGGCTGATCGGACGGCGCCGCGCGGTGCTCGCCGCCAGGCTCAGCCCGATCCCGGTGGCGATCCTGCTCGCCGTCGGCAAGTACGGCACCACCCAGCCCAACGTCGCCCCGGCCGACGACTACCACCGCGGCGAGCAGATGCTGGGCTGGTTCAGCTATCGCCTCGGTGCCCTGCCCTACGTCGACTACCAGCCGGCCCACGGGTTGATCCCCGACGACCTGGCCGCCTTCCTCTCCTCGGTGACCGGCGACGGCACGGTCGCCGCGTTCGTCGAGGCGCAGCGCTCGGCCGGGGCACTGCTGCTGCTCGCCCTGTTCCTGGTCGTGCACCGGGCGACCGGGCACCTCGGTGTCGCGACGATCTGCAGCTGCCTGCTGGTACCGGGTCTGTACGTCAGCTCGTTGACCGTCTGGCTGGTGCTGGCCATCGGCATCGGGGTCTGGTTCGACCCCGCGCTGCGGCGGCGTCCGGGTCTGTGGCTGTCGGTCTGGCTGATCACCTCGCCGCTGCTCGTGCTGGCCCTGCCCGCGCAGGGCGTGATCGCCGTAGCCGCTTCCGGTGTGCTGGTGCTGCAGCGCCTGATGCGGATCATCCGCTCCCGGCAGTGGCGCCGGCTGATCACGCCGGCGGTCACCGCGGTGGCGCTGGCGCTGCTGGCGCTGCTCACCCCGCTGGGCCGGATGCTGGCCGGCGCGGTCGGGTACCTGATCAGCAACGGCACCCTCAACCAGCTGACCTGGGGGGTGGCCTGGAACCCGCCGCTGCTCGCCGACGACGGCGAGGCGTCCATGCCATTGGCCATCGACACCGTCCGGATGATCTGGGTGATCGCCGCGGCGATCCTGGCGGCGACCGCCTGGCGGCTGGTCGTGGCCCGCCGCTGGACCGACCCGGCGCTCGCCGCCGCCGTCTTCGGACTCGCCCTGCTCGCCGGGGTGCTGCCCTACGTGATGGGCCGGATCGACCCGGTCGGCGGATCCCGGCCGGGCAACGCCACGATCTTCGCCCTCGCCATGCTGGTGCCGGTGCTGCTGTGGGGGGTGCTCTCCCCGGGGCGGACGATCGCCGTGATGCTGACCGCGACCCTGAGCACCGCGTTCCTGGTCGGCAACCCGCTGCCGATGGACGGCGCGGTGACCGCCGCCGACCCGGTCGTGGCCACCCGCAACCCGCACAACGGCACCGCCGACGGACTGCCCGGGTGGGGTCGTTCGGCACCGCCGAACGCGCGGGCCTACACCCGGCTGGTCAGCACCGCGCACGCCCTGGACGCCGAACTCCCCGCCGGGGAGACCTTCTTCGACGCGACGTCGCGCAACGCGGTGGCCTACTACCTGCAGCGGGCGCCGGTGGTGCCGGTCAGCGCGGTGCTGAACACCCCCTCGACGCCGCAGCAGCTGGCCACGATCGCCGCCCTGGACGAGCACCGGGTCACGATGGCGCTGCTGC
>DAIOVT010000586.1:0-1787 GCA_036758885.1 Kineosporiaceae bacterium | reverse complement strand
TGTGTCGGGGTGACAGGATTTGAACCTGCGACCTCTTCGTCCCGAACGAAGCGCGCTACCAAGCTGCGCCACACCCCGTTGAAGCGCGGTCAGCTTAGCCGAGCCGGGGCCCAGCCACGAAACCGATTGCTTAGGACGCCGGGCCGCCGCCGGGATCAGCCGATCTCGCGCAGCCGGGGCAGGTCGCGGGCCAGTTGTTCGGAGAGCGCGACCGGGTCGTCGCCGAGCAGCACCAGCAACACGTCGGTGACCCCGACGGCCAGGAACTGTTCGGCGGCCACGAGCAGGGCGTCGAGGTCGCCGGCGTAGGGCAGCTGGACGCTTCGGCCGATCTGCGCCGGGTCACGACCGATGTCGGCGCAGTGCTCGGCCAGGATCTGGGCCGACCTGGTGATCTCTTCCGGAGTGCTGCCGCCGGCGTCCCAGACGTCGGCGTAGCGGGCCGCGACACGCAGGGTGCGCTTCGGCCCGGACCCACCGATCCAGATCGGCGGGTACGGCTTCTGCACCGGCTTGGGCTCGGCCACGGCGTCGAGCAGGTGGTACTGCTCGCCCTCGAACGTGGTGCGCGGCTGGGTCCAGAGCGAGCGCAGGATCTGCACGCTCTCCTCGAAGCGGTCGGCCCGCTCGCGCGGCGAGCCGAACGGCAGGCCGAGCATCGTGTGCTCGTTCTCCGACCAGCCGGCGCCGATGCCGAAGTCGAGCCGGCCGCCGGAGAGGTGATCGACGGTGACCGCGGCCTTGGCCAGCACGCCGGGGTTCCGGTAGGAGTTGCCGACCACGGCGCAGCCGACCCGCACTCGCGAGGTCAACACCGCCATCGCCGCAAGCTGGGTCCAGGCCTCGAAGACCGGCCGGTCGTCGGGCCCGCCGATCGAGGCGAAATGGTCCATCACCCAGCAGCTGTCGAAGCCGCCGGAGTCGGCGAGCAACCACACCGTTCGCAGCTGCTCGATGGTGGCGTCCTGGCTGAGTTTGAGACCGAACCGAAGTGGCATGGCCTGTTCTTACCCCACCCGGTGCCCGGGACGAATTCCGATCGGTCAGCCGGAACGAGCGACCAGGGTCAGCAGGGACGCTTCCGGACGGCAGGCGAACCGCACCGTGGTGTACGGGGACGTGCCCATGCCGGCCGAGACGTGCATCCAGGCCGGGTCGTGCTCGGTGCTCCGGCCGGGGTCGTGGGCCTCGGCGGCCGGCGGCCAGTGCGAGACGCCGCGTGCCTGCCGCCGGGGCAGGTCGCAATTGGTCACCAGGGCCATGCCGCCGGGCAGGCAGAGCTGTCCGCCGTGGGTGTGCCCGGCCAGGATCAGCCCGGCGCCGTCCGCCTGCATGGCGTCGAGCGTGCGCCGGTACGGCGCGTGGGCGACCCCGATGGTCACCGTCGCGTCGGGTGACGCCGGCCCGGCCACCAGGTCGTACCGGTCGCGCTTGATGTGCGGGTCGTCGACGCCGATGAACTCGAGCTGGTGACCGCCCACCTCGAGGGTGGTCCGGTGGTTGTTCAGGTCGACCCAGCCGGCGTCGGTGAAACCCTTGATCAGATCGTCGGTGGGCAGTCTCGGGCCATGCACCCGCTTCTTCCCGCCGTTGCGCAACAGGTAGCGGGTCGGAGACTTCAGCCGCGGTGCCCAGTAGTCGTTCGAGCCCATCACAAAAACACCCGGACGGTCGAGCAGTTCCCCGTGCGCGGCCAGGGCCGCGAGGACGGCGTCCATCGCGGCGAGCGTGTCACCGGTGGAGACGACCAGGTCGGGTTCGAGGGCCGCGAGCGAGCGCAGCCATTC
>DAIOVT010000585.1:0-1858 GCA_036758885.1 Kineosporiaceae bacterium | reverse complement strand
GAGCAGTTCCTCGGCATCGGTCTGGCCAAGGAACACTCCGCGGTCGACTGGTCGACCCGGCCACTGCCCGAGCCCTGGCTGCGCTACGCCGCGCTGGACGTCGAGGTGCTGGTCGAGCTGCGCGACGCGCTCGAGGCCGAACTCGACAAGCAGGGCAAGCTCGCCTGGGCGCACGAGGAGTTCGCCGCCCTGGCCGCCGCTCCCCCGCCGCCGCCACGGCTGGACCCGTGGCGTCGCACCTCGGGCATGCACAAGCTGAGGACCCGCCGCCAGCTCGGTGTGCTGCGCCAGCTCTGGGCGGCCCGCGACGACCTGGCCCGCAGCCAGGACGTCGCCCCCGGTCGGCTGGTACCGGACGGCTCGCTGGTCGCCGCCTCGCTGGAGATGCCCCGGACCTCGCGCGGCCTGGCCTCGCTGAGCACCTTCACCGGCCGGGGCTCACGCAAGTATCTGCGGGTCTGGGCCGAGGCGATCACCACCGGGCTGGCGCTGCCCGAGAGCGAACTGCCGCCCTATCACCTGCCCGCCGACGGTCCGCCGCCGGCCCGTTCCTGGGCCGATCGAGATCCGGTGGCCGCGGCCCGGCTGACCGCCGCCCGGTCCCGGATCACCCGGCTGGCCGAGCAGCTGCGGATGCCGGCCGAGAACCTGGTCAGCCCGGACGCCGTCCGGCGGGTGCTCTGGAGCCCGCCCGAGCAGGCCGAGCCGGGCGCCGTCCGCGATGCCCTGCTGACCCTCGGGGTGCGCAACTGGCAGACCGAGCAGGTGGTCCCGATCCTGATCGATGCGCTCTCCGGTTCAGGTTCCGGTTCCGGCTCAGGTACCGACTCCGCCTGAGTGTGTCTCGGCACGCTGCGAAACAGGAGAGAATGGTGCGTGACCACTACTCCGGACGCACCCGGCACCAGCGATCAGTCGAACGGACAGCACAGCACCCAGTTCACTGAGCTCGGCCTGCGCCCCGAACTCCTCTCCGCCCTCGCCTCGCTCGGCTACGAAGAGCCGACACCCATTCAGCGCGAGGCGATCCCGCAGATGCTGGCGGGGCACGACGTGCTCGGCCAGGCCGCCACCGGCACCGGCAAGACGGCCGCCTTCGCGCTGCCGGTGCTGAATCAACTGCCCGCCGGCCGCCAGGGCGACCGCAAGGCCAACGACCCGGTGGCGCTGATCCTGGTACCCACCCGGGAACTGTGCATGCAGGTCAGCCAGGCGATGCATCGTTACGGACGCGACCTCGGCGCACGGGTGCTGCCGGTCTACGGCGGCCAGCCGATCGGCCGTCAGCTGCGCGAGTTGTCCCGTGGCGTCGACGTGGTGGTGGCCACCCCGGGCCGGGTGCTCGACCATCTCGAGCGCGGGTCGATCAAGCTCGATCAGGTGCGCACCGTGGTGCTCGACGAGGCCGACGAGATGCTCGACATGGGCTTCGCCGACGACCTCGAGGCGATCCTGGCCGCCGCGCCGACACCCCGTCAGACGGTGCTGTTCTCGGCCACGCTGCCGAGCCGGATCCGGGGCATCGTCAAGCGTCACCAGCAAGACCCTGTGCAGGTCACCATCGAGCGGCCGCGCACCGCCGACGGCGAACGGCCCAAGGTGCGCCAGGTCGCCTACGTGGTCGCCCGGGCGCACAAGCCCGCGGCGCTGGGCCGGGTGCTGGACGTCGAGGCCCCCGGCTCGGCGATCGTCTTCTGTCGCACCCGCGACGAGGTGGACACCCTGGCCGAGACCCTGAACGGCCGGGGCTACCGGGCCGAGGCGTTGCACGGCGGCCTCTCCCAGGAGCAGCGCGACCGGGTGATGGGCCGGGTCCGCTCGGGCACCAGCGACCTGCTCGTCGCCACCGACGTCGCCG
>DAIOVT010000584.1:0-1861 GCA_036758885.1 Kineosporiaceae bacterium | reverse complement strand
CGACGCCTACATCGACGAGCCACAGATCGAGTACTTCCGTCAGCACCTCTCGAGCAAGCTCGAACCCGGGGACGCCGTGATCATCTGCGCGCCCGAACCGACCTGGGTGAAGGCGAACATGGGCAAGACCGACGCGTTCAACTCGCTGCACTGGTTCGAGCAGAACGTGGTGCGCAGCTACCTGCGCCCCGAGGACGGCAAAGTGATCCAGACCGGGGCCGAGGTGCGGCTGTGGCTGAGCGGCGACCTGCACCACTACTCGCGGTACAGCGACGTCGAGCCCGGCGCGGGCGAGGACGGCGAGACCGACAGCATCGAGGACGACGGCTCCGCCCGGCAGTTCATCACCTGCGGCCTCGGCGGTGCCTATCTGGCCGACACCTACCGGTTGCCCGAGCGGATCGAGGTGCCTCGCGAGGAGTCCCGGCTGACCAGCAAGTCGCGCAGCCGCATGCTGCGCCGCGGTGGGGTCTACCCCGACCCTGATCTCACCCGCCGGCTCTCCCGCCGGGTGTTCTCGCTGGGTGCGCACGGGCTGGTCAGCCGTAACCCGGGGTTCTGGCAGGTGAGCGCGACCGTGCACAGCCTGCTGATGCTGCTGCTCACCGGGGTGCTCGGGCTGCTGCTCGACCGCGACCCGATCTCGGCGATCCAGCAGGCGGGTCCGCGCGACGTGCTGTCCCTGGGCTGGCAGGCGTTCGTGGTGCTGGCGGTGCTGGTCGCCTTCTTCTCGATCGGCACCAAGTACGGACGACAACGCCTGCACGCGGCGCTGGAGGTGTTCCTGGCGGTCGGGTTGCAGTTGCTGGTCTCGCTCGCCGCGCTGGCCGGTCTGGTCGCGGTGCCGTGGCCGGCCTCGTGGAGCGCCTGGGTGGTCTTCGCCCTGGCCTCGCTCGCCACCACGGTGGTCGCCGGGTTCGTCGGGTCGATGGCGTTCGCGCTGTTCATGTTGCTCAGCCGCTCCGACGCGGTGCGCAGCTGGCGGATGTCGGCGCAGTCGATCGAGGACCACAAGGGCTTCTTGCGCATGCAGTTCGCCGCCGACGGCGAGTACCTCGACGTCTATCCCGTGGTGATCGACAGCGTGCACCACGACTGGGCGGTGCAGGGGCGCCGTCCGGTGCCGGAGGGGTCGTTCCCGATACCGCGGCTGGCCGAGCCGCCGATCCGGGTGAACCGGGAGCCGTCCCGGGTCGCCCTGGGGTCGGGGTCGAACCCTCGCGACCAGGTGCTGTGAGGCCGGCGTCGCTCAGCCGACGCTGATCCCGTCGCCGGAGACGGTCACCGCGACCTCGCTGAGCCCGGACGTCGCCGGGCCCTTGGTCACAGCGCCGGTGGCGAGCTCGAACGTCGAGCCGTGGCACGGGCAGGTGAGCATGCCGTCCTTCGGGGCGACCGTGCAGCCCTGGTGCGGGCACTTGGCGTTGTAGGCGACGATCTTTCCGGCCTCGGGCTGCGCGAGCACGATCGGCTGGCCGCCGATCTCCTTGACCACGGCGCTGCCGACCGGGATGTCGGCCAGCTTGGCGGCGACGGAACCCGCCGCCGACGCGGCCGCCGAGCCCGCGCTCCCCGCCGCGCTGCCGGCGGCGCTCGCGGCCTGGCTGGCGGCCGATCCCGCGGCCGAGGTGGCCTGGTCGACGGTGGTCGAGTTGCTGCCACAGGCCGCCAGGGTGCAGCTGCAGGCCACGAGGGCTCCGGTCGAGAAGACCTGACGTCGGCTCGGGGTGGTCTGCTGGGTCATCGGGTTCCTCTCGACGGATGGTCCACAGGCTCTTTCGGCGTTCGACGCGGACGAGCGTAGGGGCGCAGGCTGTGAGTCCGCTGGAACCATGCTGAAGCAGGACGATCGAGTCCGGCA
>DAIOVT010000583.1:0-1929 GCA_036758885.1 Kineosporiaceae bacterium | reverse complement strand
GGCCTTCCGCAACGGTACGGCCTGGCGCGGGCGTCGCGCCCTGGTCGTCGGCTTCGGCAACTCGGCGGGGGAGATCGCGCTCGACCTGCTCGAGAACGGCGTCACGGTCGCCCTGGCGGTGCGCGGTGCGGTCAACGTGATTCCACGGGATCTGTTCGGGCTGCCGATCGTCGCGGTCGCCGGCACCCTGCGTGCGCTGCCGCCGCGGCTGGCCGACCGGCTCAGCGCCCCTCTGATCCGGCTGGCCGTGGGCGATCTTCGCAGCACCGGGCTGCGCGCGCTGCCCTACGGGCCGCGTGAGCAGATCGCGAGCCACGCACAGATGCCGCTGCTGGACATCGGCACCGTCGCGGCGCTGCGCAAGGGCCACATCGGGTTGCGTCCCGGTGTCGAGCGGCTCGAGGGCGGCGACGTGGTCTTCAGCGACGGACGGCGCGAACCGTACGACCTGGTGGTGGCGGCGACCGGCTACCGCGCGGCGGTGACCGACGTGGTCGAGATGCCGGCGGAGCTCGCCCCGGACGGCGTCCCGGTGCGCAGCGGCGCTGAGCTGACGCCGGGTCTGTACTTCTGCGGTTTCCAGCTCTCCCCGCTCGGCATGCTGAACCGGATCGGCGTGGAGGCCCGGGCGATAGCCCAGCATCTGGCCGCTTCGGCCGCCGCCTAGACTTGCCCGGTGACCGCAACCAGTACCCCCGTCGATCGGGCCGATCCGGCGGGCCGGACCACGCGGGTGCAGCCACCGATCCGGCCGGAGCTGCGCGGCCGCACCGCCTACGGTGCCCCGCAGCTGGACGTGCCGGTGCGGCTGAACACCAACGAGAACAGCTACCCGGTACCGCCGCAGGTGGCCACGGCGATCGTCGAGGCCGTGGCGGGCGTCGTCCATGATCTGAACCGCTACCCGGACCGGGAGTTCTCGGCGCTGCGTGAGGACCTCGCCGGTTACCTGAACTCCCACACCGCCGGTCTCGAACCGCTCGCGGCAGAAGAGATCTGGGCCGGCAACGGCAGCAACGAGGTGCTTCAGCACATCTTCCAGACCTTCGGTGGCCCGGGGCGCAGTGCGCTCGGGTTCACTCCGGCGTACTCGATGCACCCGCTGATCGCCGAGGGCACGCACACCGCGTGGGTCGACGGCTTGCGCGGCACCGGCCCGGACACCCCGTTCGACCTCTCCGCCGAACTGGTCGCCGCGCAACTGCGCGAGCACCGGCCCGACCTGGTGTTCCTGGTCTCGCCGAACAACCCGACCGGCACCGCACTCGGCCTCGACGTCGTCACCGCCGCGCTCGAGGCGGCCCGCGACGAACTGGGCGGCGCCACGATGGTGGTGGTCGACGAGGCCTACGCCGAGTTCGCCCGCAGCGGCAGCCCGAGCGCGCTCACCCTGCTCGCCGGCCGGCACGGACCGAACCTGATCGTCACCCGCACCATGTCGAAGGACTTCGCGCTGGCCGGGGCCCGGCTCGGCTACCTGGCCGCGGACCCGGCCGTCTGCGACGCGTTCCGGCTGGTCCGGCTGCCCTACCACCTCTCCTCGCTGACCCAGGCGGCCGCCCGTGCGGCGCTGGCGCACGCCGACCTCCTGCTCGGCACCGTCGAGGCGATCAAGACCCAGCGCGACCGGATCGTCGCCGAACTGCCGGCCCTGGGGCTGCGGGCGGTGCCGAGCGACGCCAACTTCGTGCTCTTCGGGCATCTGGACGACGCCCCCGCGACCTGGCAGGGCCTGCTCGACGCGGGGGTGCTGATCAGGGACGTCGGCATCGCACACCATCTGCGGGTGACCGCCGGAACCGAGTCCGAGACCACCGCCTTCCTCACCGCACTGGCCCAGACCCTGGCCGGCGGCAGTGGCGATCCAGCAGGAGAGAGATGATGAGCGGCACCGAATCCGCTGCACCGCATCGCACCGCCCGCATCGAG
>DAIOVT010000582.1:0-1940 GCA_036758885.1 Kineosporiaceae bacterium | reverse complement strand
AGAACGCCATCGCGGCGCCGGCCAGCATCGGGTTCAGCAACCCGGCGGCGGCGAGCGGGATGGCCGCCAGGTTGTAGCCGAAGGCCCAGAACAGATTGCCCCGGATCACCCCGAACGTCTTGCGGGAGAGCCGGATCGCGTCGGCGGCCGCGCGCAGGTCACCACTGACCAGGGTGAGATCCGCGGCCTCGATGGCGATGTCGGTTCCGGTGCCCATGGCCAGCCCCAGATCGGCCTGGGCGAGTGCGGCCGCGTCGTTGACGCCGTCGCCGACCATGGCGACCACCCGGCCGCCCTGCTGCAGTTGCCGGATCTGTTCGACCTTGCCGCCGGGCAGCACCTCGGCGTGCACGTCGTCCTCGTCGATACCGACCTGGGCCGCCACCGAGCGGGCGACGCGCCGGTTGTCGCCGGTCATCAGGATCGGGCGCAGACCGAGTTCGCGCAGTCGACCGATCGCCTCGGCAGAGGTCGGCTTGACCCGGTCGGCCACCACGAGCACACCCCGGGCCCGGCCGTCCCAGCCGACCACCACGGCGGTCAGACCGTCGAGGTGGGCGGCGTCGACGGCGGCCTGCAGATCGGCGCCGAGCGGCAGCGACCGCTGCTCGAGCAGCTGCGGACGCCCGACCAGCACCACGTGACCCTCGACCCGGCCCTGTACGCCGAGCCCCTCGATGTTCGAGAAGTCCTGTGGCACAGGAAGTTCCGCCGGTCCTGCGGCGTCGGCGATCGCCCGGGCGATCGGATGCTCCGACGCGTCCTCGAGGGCACCGGCCAGCCGGAGCACCCGGGCGCCGTCCTCGCCGGACGCTGCGACCACCCGGGACAGACTCATCCGGCCGGTGGTGATCGTGCCGGTCTTGTCCAGCACCACCGAGTCGACCCGCCGGGTCTGCTCGAGCACCTCGGGCCCCTTGATCAGGATGCCCAGCTGGGCGCCGCGTCCGGTGCCGACCAGCAGCGCGATCGGCGTGGCCAGGCCGAGCGCGCACGGGCAGGCCACGATCAGGACGGCGACCGTGGCGGTCAGCGCGGCACCCGCGCCGGCCCCGGTGATCAGCCAGTAGCCGAGGGTGGCCAGGGCGACGACGATGACCACCGGCACGAAGATCCCGGAGATCCGGTCGGCCAGCCGCTGGATCGACGCCTTACCGGTCTGCGCCTCCTCGACCAGTCGCGCCATCCGGGCGAGCTGGGTGTCGGCGCCGACCCGGCCGGCGCGTACCACGAGGCGTCCGCCGGCGTTGACGGTGGCACCGACCACCGGGTCACCGACACCGACCTCGACCGGCACCGATTCGCCGGTCAGCATCGAGGCGTCGACCGCCGAGCTGCCCTCGACGACGACACCGTCGGTGGCGACCCGCTCCCCCGGCCGGACCACGAAGTGTTCTCCGACAAGCAGTTCCGCGATCGGCACCCGCTGCTCCCGGCCGTCGCGCAGCACGCCGGCGTCACGGGCGCCGAGATCGAGCAGGGCGCGCAACGCGGCGCCGGCCCGCCGTTTCGAGCGGGTCTCGACGTAGCGACCGAGCAGCACGAAGGTGATGATCGCGGTGGCCGCCTCGAAGTAGATGTTGGACGCACCGCTGTTGCGCTCGATGGTGAACTCGAAGGGGTGCTTCATGCCGGGCATGCCGGCGTGGCCCCAGAACAGCGCGTAGAGCGACCAGCCGAACGCCGCGAGCGTGCCCATCGACACCAGCGTGTCCATGGTGGCGGCGCCGTGGCGCAGGTTCGTCCAGGCCGCGCGGTGGAAGATCAGGCCGGCCCACACCACGACCGGGGCGGCCAGGGTGAGCGAGAGCCATTGCCAGCTCTCGAACTGCAGCGCCGGGATCATCGCCATCGCGACCACGGGCACCGTGAGCACGGCCGAGACGATCACCCGTTGCCGCAGCGCGACCAGCTCGGGGTCGTCCGGCCGGCCGGCGACC
>DAIOVT010000581.1:0-1957 GCA_036758885.1 Kineosporiaceae bacterium | reverse complement strand
ATCCGCGGCGTCTGGGCCGCGGTGCGCGGGGTGGGTCTGTTCCGCTCCCTGGACGGCGCGACGTTCACCCGCGTCGTGCCGCTCGCCGCCGGCGAGAGCATCGACAAGCTGGTGGTCACGCCGTCCGGCGTCTACGGCCTGCAGCGCAAGGACGACGCGAACGGCGCCCTGGTGGTGCTGCGCGACGGCACCCTGACCACGATGAAGGGCGGCTGGCAGTCAGTGGGCGCCATCGACGCCGACACCGCCGGCAGCCGGCTGATCCTGGTCGAGTCCGGCAATCGTTCCAAGCACGTCTGGGTCAGCTCCGACGCCGGCGCCGAATGGTCCGGCGCAGAGGCGAGAATGACCGGCCTGGACGATTCGTGGGCGCGCATCCTGCCCGCCGAGGAGTGGCTCTCGATCGGCGACGTCGCCTGGGACCCGCGTGACCGGAGCAGCGCCCGGCTGGCCGAGGGGTCGGGGGTGTTCGAGATCCACGGCATCGGCACCAGCTCGATCGACTACCAATGGGCCGCCGAGGGTATTCGCGAACTGGTCGCCAACGACGCGGTGTCGACGTCCCAGGGCCTGCTGCAGGCATCGTGGGACCGGGGACTGTTCCTCACCCGCGACGACGGCCGGACCGCACAGGTGCTCACCCACCGGTTCAACTCGGCGTGGTCGCTCGCGGTCGCCCCCAACGACTCGTCGGTGGTCGCCGCGGTGGTCGACGATCACCGTGGAAGTTGTTGCGAGGCAGACGGTCTCGCCCAGCAGAGCGCCATCTCCAGCGACGGCGGAGTGAGCTGGCACCGGTTCGGTTCGCTGGCCGCGAAGAAGCATCCGGCGAACCTGCGCTACGGCCAGATCGCCCTCGGGTTCGCGCCCGACCCGACCATTCTCTGGGAGGGCACGGACGGCTCGGGCGTGTGGCGATCCGCGGACGGCGGCGACACCTGGCAGCAGGTGGTCACCGGTGACACCGGGCACCAGGCGCTGTGGCTGAACCGGCACACGCTGATCGCCGACCCCTTGCAGCAGGGCCATTTCTGGCACATGCGGGCCGACGGCATGTACTCCTCCTCGGACGACGGCCACTCCTGGCAGAAGGTCGAGGGGCAGCAGCCACCGCCGGCCTGGTCGACCGTGTGGAACGCCCGGCTGATCGCCGTTCCGTGGCTGCGCAACGGGCTGCTGCTCTCCAGTGGCCCGCTGGCGGAGTCGCGACCGATGAACTGGATCTCCCGCGACGGCGGCGCGACCTGGAGCGAACTGCCCGGTTCGCAGGACCTCACCTACCTCGCGGTGGCCACCGACCCCGACAAGAAGCTGCTGGTCGGCATCGACCCGGTCCGTGGCGTGGTGCAGGCCAGCCGCAATCTGGGGCAGTCCTGGAAGCAGTGGCAGGGCAGCGATGTCGGCGTGCAGCCCAGTGAGATCAGCGGCCTCGCCGTCTCCTCGGACGACGACCCCCGGGTGGCGGTCACCTACAGCGGCAACAGCACCACGATCGCCACGCTGCGTCCGTGAGGCTCACCACGCCTCGAACTCGTTGATTCCCAAGGCCTTCCGCAGCCCCGGTGGTACGTCGGCGGCCCGGTCAGGTGAAGCTGAGCGGTAGTGCCGTCTGCTCGAGGGCGAACTTGCCGAGCTCGGCCTCGTCGGAGAGCGGTACCGGGTAGTTGCCGGTGAAGCACGCGGTGCACAGCCGCTCGGCGGGCTGGCCGGTCGCGCCGACCATGGCGTCGAGGGAGATGTAGCCCAGCGAGTCGGCACCGATGCCGTGGCAGATCTCCTCGACGGTCAGACCGGTGGCGATCAGTTCGGCGCGGGTGGCGAAGTCGATGCCGTAGAAGCACGGCCAGGTGACCGGTGCACTCGAGATCCGCACGTGCACCTCGGCGGCCCCGGCCTCCCGGAGCATCCGCACCAGCGCCCGCTGGGTGTTGCCGCGCACGATCGAGTCGTCCACCAC
>DAIOVT010000580.1:0-1962 GCA_036758885.1 Kineosporiaceae bacterium | reverse complement strand
GAGTATCCAACGCCTGCAGATCGTGCACACGACCGGGTATCACTACGACGACCTGGTCTACGCCTCTTACAACGAGGCCCGGATGACCCCGTGCACCACCAGCAGTCAGGCGCTGCTCGACGAGACCATCGACGTCAGCCCGGTCACCTGGCGGCATCGGTACGTCGACTACTGGGGCAGTCACGTGACCGCCTTCGACGTGCTCTCCCCGCACAGCGAGATGACCGCTGTCAGCACCTCGACCGTCGAGGTGTTCACGCCGCAGACCCCGCCGATGGGGGCGACCTGGGAGGCCTTGCGCGGCAACGAGATTCAGGACCGGTTGTACGAGTTCCTGTTGCAGACCGCACTGACCGAACCGTGCGAGGAGGTGGTCGAGCTGGCCGCCGGGGCCGCCGCCGGCCGATCCCCGCACGCGGCAGCGACCGCGATCTGCGCGGCGCTGACCGAGCCGATGGTCTACGCCGGCGGCTTCACCTCGGTGAAGACGCCGGCCGCCGAGGTGTGGGCGGCACGGCGCGGTGTCTGCCAGGACTTCGCCCACCTGACCCTGGGTGCGCTGCGTTCGGTCGGTATCCCGGCACGGTACGTCTCCGGCTACCTGCATCCGGAGCCGTCGGCCGAGATGCGGCAGAGTGTCGCCGCCGAGTCGCACGCCTGGATCGAGTGGTGGGCGGGCAGCTGGTACGCCTTCGACCCCACGCATTCCGGCAGTGTGTCGGCCGACCATGTGATCGTGGCCCGGGGACGCGACTACATCGATGTGCCGCCGCTGAAGGGTGTCTACGCCGGGTCGGCCGGATCGCAGCTGTTCGTCTCGGTCGAGATCACCCGGCTTCTCTGACCGATCTGTCCGCCTGGGTTGAACCGCGGAAATGTCTGCATAGGCTGACCCGATGAAGTGGCCGAACAGCATGCCCGACTTCCTCCGCCGGATCCCGATCGGTGAACTGCCCGAGCGGTTGACCGACCGCCTGCCCGGGCGCGGTGAGCCGGTGATCCTCGAACTCGACCTCAGCCGCGGGGTGGCCGAGTCGCCGCCGAGCAATCCGCTGGCCGCGCTGCGTGGCATGCGCACCCCGCAACTGCGGGTGCTGGTCGACCATCTGCGCCGGGCCGGTGAGGACGACGAGGTGCTCGCGCTGATCGGGCTGTTCGGTGGTCCGGCACTGACCCTGGCCCAGTCGGGGGAGTTGCGCGCCGCGGTCACCGCCTTCCGGGCCTCCGGCCGGCCGACGCTCGCCTGGGCGGACAGTTTCGGTGAGCTCGGCCCCGACATGACGCACTACCACCTGGCCACCGCGTTCGAGCAGGTCTGGCTGCAGCCCAGCGGCGGCCTCGGCCTGGTCGGCTTCGCCGCCGAGGGGCTGTTCCTGCGCGAGGCGCTGGACAAGGCCGGCGTCCAGCCGCAGATCAGCCACCGTCACGAGTACAAGTCCGCCGCGGAGATGTTCAACCGATCCGAGATGTCCCCGGAGAACCGGGAGATGCTGACCCGCATGCTCGCCTCGGCCACCGAGGTGCTCACCGGCGACGTCGCGGCTGCCCGCGAGCTCACGCCGGACGCCGTCCGGCAGTTGATGGACGTCGCCCCGCTGACCGCCGAGCAGGCCCGGCAGGCGGGGCTGGTCGACGAGCTGGGCTATCGCGATCAGGCCTACGCGGCGCTGCGGGAACGTGCCGGGGTCGGTGCCAAGCCCGGTGACGGCCCGGACGACGGCCCGAAGTCGCGTTATGTCGAGCGGCACGGCGGGGGCCGGCTCGAAGCGTTGCGGGAACAGGTGCAGGGGGTCGCCGCCAAGGCCTCGGGAGGGCGTCCGCAGGTCGCCGTCGTCCATGCTGCCGGCGGCATCGTCACCGGTCGTGGGGATGCAAACCCGTTGGGCGGCAACGTGGTCGGTGCGATCACTCTCGGTGCCGTGCTGCGTGCCGCCGGGCGTTCCGAGCAGGTCAAGGCGGTCG
>DAIOVT010000579.1:0-1977 GCA_036758885.1 Kineosporiaceae bacterium | reverse complement strand
GCGACCCGGAGGTTCTCGAACTCGTTGTACTTGCCGACCGCGGCGAAGGCGATCCGGTCGTAGATCTCGCTGATCTTGTGCAGCGAGCGCGAGGGGTTCTCGGCGACGAAGGCGATGCCCTGGTCGAAACCGAGGACGACGACCGGCCGGCCCCGGGCGATGTTGCGCCGGGCGTAGTCGGCCCGGTCCTTCATCACCTGCTCAGGGGAGGCGTAGTAGGGCGGCATCGTCATGGCTGGACCGGCCCCTCCAGCAACCCGGCGGTGACCGCCGCGAGCTGCTCCTCGTCGATTCGCCGGTACCCGGCACCGGTGACCACCGCGACCACCGGATAGATCCGGCGGCGCTCGTCCGGGCCGCCGGTCGCGGAGTCGTCGTCCGCCGCGTCGATCAGGGCCTCGACCACGACGCGCACCACGCCCGCCTCGTCCAGGCCGGGGCGCCAGCGCTTCTTCAGACTGCCCTTGGCGAACAACGATCCCGAACCGATGCTGTGGAAGTCGCGCTCCTCGTAACGGCCACCGGTCACGTCGTAGGAGAAGATCCGCCCCACGCCGCGGTCGATGTCGTAGCCGGCGAACAGCGGCACCACGGCCAGACCCTGCATGGCCATGCCGAGGTTGCCACGCAACATCGTCGAGAGCCGGTTGGCCTTGCCGTCCAGGCTCATCAACGCTCCCTCGATCTTCTCGTAGTGCTCCAGCTCGACCTGGAAGAGCCGGATCAACTCGATGCCGAGACCCGCGGTGCCGGCCATGCCGATCGCGGAGTACTCGTCCGCCGGGAAGACCTTCTCGATCTCACGATGAGCGATCAGATTGCCCATCGTCGCGCGCCGGTCCCCCGCCATCACCACGCCGTCGTCGAAGACCGCGGTGACGATCGTGGTGGCGTGCGGGACGCCGTCCAGCGCCTGATGCCGGCCGGCGAGCTGATCGCCGACCCGTCCGGAGCGGGAGCGTTCACCCCCGGGCAGCAGTGCCGGATCGTGACGGCCGAGGAAGTCGGTGAACGAGGAGGTCCCGGGCGAGGTGAACGCCGCCGGCAGTCGGCCGGCGGCGTCCGTTCCCGAACCGGTGTGGTTGTGAGAGGTCACTGCCCACCCTTCTGAACGAAACCCTTGACGAACTCCTCGGCGTTGGTCTCCAGCACGTCGTCGATCTCGTCGAGGATGGCGTCGACGTCGTCACCCGACACCTGGGACTGCCCCTGCGGAGGCGGCGCTGCCTCGTCGGCGTCACCGTCCGGCCGCTCCTGCGGCGTGGTTCTCTCCTGACCGGACATCTGGTCCTCCACCTTCCGAAACGAACGGGCCCGGTGAGCAGGCCCGGCGATCTGCGTCGATCCTAGGTTCCCCTGCCGACAATCCGGCGACGGGGCCCGAGTCGAAGTTCACGATTGTGACCTCTTCCCGGTTTCCCGGGATCTCCCGGATTCCCGGCAATTGACGTGCAACATCCATGACGCCCGGTCGATTCCGGGTTGTCGACCCTCCGGTCCGCCACCGGACAACCCCGCGGACCGGCAGGTGGTTCCCGTCACCGGTCAGGTGGCGAGCGAGTCGAGCAGGTCGGCCGCGGTCGGCGAGGTGTCGATCAGGTCGCCGACGTGTTCGCGGGTGCCCCGGTGCGGGTCGAGCGTCGGCACCCGCTGCAGGGCGCCCCGGCCCGGCACGTCGAAGATCACCGAGTCCCAGGACGCCGCGACCACGTGCTGGCCGTAACGCGACAGACATCGGCCGCGGAAGTAGGCGCGGGTGTCCTCGGGCGGGTCGACCACGGCGCGTTCGATCTGCTCGGGCTTGAGCAGCCGCTCGACCTGGCCGCGTTCGGCGAGCCGGTGGTAGAGCCCCTTCTCGGGCCGCACGTCCGACCACTGCAGGTCGATCGCCTGCAGCCGGGCGGCGCTCCAGCCGAGCTGCTCACGACTGCGAAAGCCTTCCAGCAGACGCAGTTTGGCGACCCAGTCGAGCTCCTT
>DAIOVT010000578.1:0-1978 GCA_036758885.1 Kineosporiaceae bacterium | reverse complement strand
GGTACGGTCGCCGCGCTGCTGGCCGCCACCATCATCCAGATGGTGCTGGGCGAGCTGTACCCGAAGAACTACGCGATCGCCCGGCCCGAGCCGCTGGCCCTGGCCCTGGCCACGTCGACCCGCATCTACCTGGCCGCCTTCGGCTGGCTGATCCGGCTCTTCGACGGCGCCGCGAACCGGCTGCTGCACGCGGTCGGCATCGAACCGGTGCACGACGTCGACGAGTCGGCCACCGCCGAGGACCTCGAGGTGATCATCAACGCTTCGCGGGACGACGGTCAGCTGCCGACGGGACTGTCGGTGCTGCTCGACCGGGTGCTCGACTTCGGTGACCAGATCGCCCGGGACGCGATGATCCCCCGCCCGGACGTCGACACCGTGCACGCCGGTGAGCGCGTCGACCGGGTGTTCACGATGATGACCACCGGTCACACGCGCTATCCGGTGGTCGGGCAGAACACCGACGACGTGCTCGGGGTGATCAGCCTGTGGGACGTGCTCGACCTGCCGGCCGCCGAGCGGTCCGGCCGCACCGCCGGTGAACTCGCCCGGCCGGCCCACCTGATCCCGGACACCGTTCCGCTGTCGAACCTGATCACCCGCTGGACGGTCGGTTCCCGGGACGACGAACTGCTCTGCCTGGTCGACGAGTACGGCGGCCTGGCCGGGGTGATCACCATGGAGGACGTCGCCGAGGAACTGGTCGGCGAGATCGGCGACGAGCTCGACCCGGACGACTCCGCCGACGAACCGCACGCCGAACCCGACGGCGGCTGGACGGTTCCGGGCCAGACCAGCATCGAGGAGGTGAGCCGGCTGATCGGCCGGGAACTGCCGGAAGGCCGCTACGCCACCCTGGGCGGCCTGTTGATCGACCGGCTCGGCCGGCTCGCCGAGCCGGGCGACGTCGTCCGGGTGAGCACCGAGGAGCACGGTCCGGACGACGAGGGCGACGTCGCGAGCGTCGAGCTCGAGGTGCAGAGCCTGCGCCGGCACGTGCCCGCCAGCATCCGGATCCGGCTGACGGCCGAACCCGCCGCGGGGCGCGAGAACGCCGCCCTGCACGCGGTGCGGGAGGGCTGAGCGATGGACAACCTGATCACCGTTCTGACCGCGGTCGCCCTGGTCGCCGCGAGCGCCTTCTTCGTCGCCGTGGAGTTCTCCGCGGTCGCCTCGCGTGCCCACCGGCTGGAGGACCAGGCCCGGTCCAGCAGCCCGCACCGCGCGGCCCTGAAGCTGGTGAACGACCTGTCGATGACCCTGGCCGGATGCCAGCTCGGCATCACCTTGTGCACCCTGGGCCTGGGCGCGAGCACCAAGCCGGCCGTGCACCATCTGCTCGAGCCGCTGTTCGACTCGGTCGGCCTGAACGAGACCGCCTCCGACGTGATCTCTTTCGTGGCCGCGCTCTTCGTGGTCACCTTCATTCACCTGGTGGTCGGCGAGATGGCGCCCAAGTCGTGGGCGATCGCGCACCCGGAACGGTCGCTGGTGCTGCTGGCGCTGCCGATGCGCTGGTTCCTCTGGCTGACCCGCCCGGCCCTGCGGGCGCTGAACGGACTGGCCAACGCGATGCTGCGGCGTTCGGGGCTGCAACCGGTGGACACCCTCAGCGAGGCCCGCGACCCGCAGACCCTGCGGGCCCTGGTCGAGCGCTCGGCCGAGTCGGGGGCCCTCGATGAGTTGCGCCGCCGGCAACTGGTCAGTGCCCTCGACCTCGACGAGGCCACCCTGGGCAACCTGCTCACCGCGCCGGACGGCACCGCCCTCGAGGACCTCGAGCTCAGCGGCCTGCCCGCCGACGCCCGGGTCGACGAGGTCACCGCCCTGGCCCGGTCGACCCGGCATCTGCGCCAGGTGGTGCTGGAGGACGGCCGCCCGGTCGGCGTCGTGCACGTCAAGGACATGTTGCGGGCGCCGTCCGGAACGCCGGTATCGGCGGTGATGCGCCAGGTCGTCGAACTGGACGCCGCCACCC
>DAIOVT010000577.1:0-2000 GCA_036758885.1 Kineosporiaceae bacterium | reverse complement strand
TCCCGGGCGCTCGCTGTGATCTCAGGGGCGGACGTCGGTGCGGACGCCTGTCCAGCGCAGCTCGGCGGGCAGATGGCTGAGGTCGTTGAACATCACCAGCACCGGGGCCAGACCCGAGCGGTACTCGATCATGGTGAGGCCGGTGTTGGCGCTGTCCAGGCTCAGCCAGCGCACCGGCGGTGCCTGCAGAGCGTCCCTGACCAGCCAGGCGATCGGATAGGCGTGGGTCACCAGCACCTCGTAGCTGTCAGGGGCATCGGATTCGGGAACGGTGGCGAAGCGGGCCACCAACTCGTCGGCAAGCCGGCGACCCGACGCCGCCTCCGCCTCTTCATAACCGTCGAAGAAGCCTGCCCACGGACGCGGCATCTCTTCCGGCGCAGGCACATAGGGCACGTGGTCGATCAGTTCGGACGCCTCCACGACGGGGACGCCCGGCAGATGCCGCGCCACCTCCGCCGCACTCGCGCAGGCCCGGGGCAGCGGTGAATGCCGGATCGCACCGATCGGCAGCCCCGCCAGCCGCTCCCCCAGTAGGGACGACTGCCTGCGGCCGGTCTCCTTGAGCTCGCCGAAGGCATCGGCCGCGCCGTGTCTGGCCAGGTACAGATGCCGGGTCGCCATCCGGCGAACCTAGCGCTCACCTGCTGAGACCGAGGTCTCATGTGCGCTCCGGCACGTGTGGCGTCGTCCACTCGACCCGGAAACCTTGATCATCCGGACGTAGCCTCGGGCGGGGTCGGGAAGGAGGCACCATGCCGACGACCGGGATAGCGCTCCGTGCCGTGCAGGAGGACGATCTGCCCCTGTTGGCCGCCGTCGAGGCGGACCGCGAGGCGCAGCAGATGGTGGCGTTCACCGACACCGCCGGCGAGCTCGAGGTGCATCTGCGCAGATGGCGCAAGCTGCTGGACGACGACCGGGTGGTGAAACGAGCCGTCGAACTGGACGGCGCGGTGGTGGGCAGCGTGGTGAGCTTCGAGTTCGATCGCGGTACCGAGATCACCTACTGGATCGCCCGCGAGCACTGGGGGCACGGTATCGCCACCCGGGCGCTCGGCCAGTCACTGGCCGAGCTGAGGGTCCGGCCGCTGTACGGGCGGATCGCCTTCGACAACATCGCCTCGATACAGGTGATGGAGCGCAACGGGTTTCGTCGTATCGCCGTGGAGCGCTCGTTCGCCCGGGCCCGCAATGCCACCATCCCCGAGGTGGTCTACCGGCACGCCTGAGCCGGTGCGTCCATGGCTTCCGGGACTACCGCAGATAGGTGCCGCGGGTCCGCCCGGTGACCCGGCGGAAGGGCGCGATGGAAGGGAAGGTGATGGTTCAGCATCCCCCTGCAGCACGGCGGCGGGGCGATTCGGCATCGCCGGCGCGGTGCCGACCTTGGTGTCGGACCGTCCGGGGCGCACAGTGCCGGCGGATGTCGCTGATGCTCGGCTGTTCAGGTGCGGGAAGCGTCCTGCTAGGTTCGACGGCAGACACGGGGTGCCCGCACCGGGCGGGCTGAGATCACACCCGTAGAACCTGATCGAGTTCGGACTCGCGAAGGGAATGTCGCCTGTGCGCGCTGTTCTGTCATCCGCCATGTCACCCGCCGAGGCCCTGGAGCAGCTCCGCTCCACCCAGCCGCTGACCCACTGCATCACCAACTCGGTGGTCACCGGGTTCACCGCAAACGCGTTGCTGGCCCTGGGGGCGACCCCGGCCATGGTCGACATCCCCGCCGAGGCAGGGGTTTTCGCCGCGATCGCGGACGGCGTACTGATCAATCTGGGCACGCCCACGGCCGAGCAGCGCGGGGCCGCACTCGAGGTGCCCGCCGCCACAGGGCGCTGGGTGCTCGACCCGGTCGCGGTCGGGGCGCTGCCGATACGCACCGCGCTGGCCGCCGAACTCGCCGCCATGGCCCCGGCGATCGTTCGCGGCAACGCATCCGAGGCGCTCGCTCTCGCCGGCGCCGGTCAGGGCGGCCGAGGCGTCGACGCCACCGACAC
>DAIOVT010000576.1:0-2024 GCA_036758885.1 Kineosporiaceae bacterium | reverse complement strand
GTCGGGCGATTCCGGTTCTGCCAGTGGCAGTTCCGTGACCTCCAGCGGCTCTGTGACAGGTGCCGGTCCCAGCGCCGGTGGCTCTTCCTCCGGCTCTTCCGGCGGTGCCCCGGGGACGTCGGCGAGCCCGAGTCGCTCCGGCTCGGTGACCCCGTCGCCGACCGCACGGCCGGCGGCGAGCGGGTCGTCGTCCGCCCTGGCCGCTCCGAAGCTGAACCCGCCCAAGGGCTACAGCTACGGCACCGCGCCGGCTGCGGTGGCCAAGGCGTTCCAGCCGATCGCCAAGGGGCAGGCCGGAGTGCTCAGCGCCCCGACCGTGCGCGCGGTCAAGCGTGGCTCTGCGGGCGTCGGCACGGTGGCGGCGATGACCGTCGAGCAGTCTTACCTGGCCGACAAGGACCTGACCAACACCCTGCTCTCGGGGCTGGTGAAAGGCTTGAGCGGCAAGGGGTTCAAGGTGAGCAGCCGCACCGTCACCGCCGGCGGCGGGCGGCACATCGTGATGGTCGGTGCCAGCGGCAAGGCCGCGGTCGCCACCTGGATCTCCGGGGGCGCGGTGCACACCCTGGTCGGTGCGGACAGCGAGAAGACCGCGCTCGGGTTCGCCGCGGCCGTCATCGCCGCCGGCTGACGCCGGTCGCCTGCAGAACCTTTCCGGTCTGTCCTTGGTTCCGCCGTTGGTGGTGTCGCAGGCGCACTACTGCGGAATATGCACTACTGTGGTGTGCAGCGTCGAGCGGGGTTCACCGGCCTCGACGGGTGCGGTGCGTACCGGTCTCAGTGCCTCGTGGCTGCTGAGCCGTACCGGCGGAAGGGTGGGACGTGGACACGACCCAGTTGCTCAAGGGCGTGCTCGACCTGGCGGTGCTCGCCGTCGTCCAGCACGAGGACGGGTACGGCTACGACGTCGTCCGGCGACTGCGTGCCTCCGGGCTGCAGGAGGTCGGCGACGCCTCGGTCTACGGCACGCTGCGCCGGCTCTACAGCGCGGGGGCGTTGTCGTCGTATGTGGTGCCCTCCGACGAGGGACCGCATCGCAAGTACTACGGCATCAACGCCAACGGCCGGAAGATGCTCGCCGAGCAGTCGCTGATCTGGGGTGACTTCGCCGACACCATGAACGAGTTGCTCTCCGGCTCGCCACCGACGCCCGGTGCCGGGTCGAACCATCCAGCCGGTCCAGCTGATCCAGCCGATTCAGCCGGTCAGGCCGACCAGTCGGATCCGGGTGGCCCGATGACCGCCGATACTCGCGAGATCGCCCGTCCCGCAACGCTTTCGAAGGAGCCCGTGCGATGACCGCAACCGTGCGTCCCGAGGTGGCCGCCTTCGTCTCGGCGGTACGGGCCGAACTGATCGATCTCGATCTCGAGGAGATCGAGGAACTCACCGGCGGTCTGGACGCCGACCTCGAGGACGCCATCGTCGACGGTGGCCTCGAGTCGCTCGGATCGCCGGCCGAGTACGCCGCCGAACTTCGGGCGGCCGCCGGACTGCCGCCTCGCGCCGCGGCTGGGGGACGGCGCGAGGCGGGCTCCGGGGTGACGAGCTGGGCAAAGTCGTTGTCCGTCAAGGGCCGTGAGCGCTGGCCGGCGATCCGCGACTTCCTGGTCGTGATCGCGCCGGCCTGGTGGGTACTGCGGGCGTTCGTCGCCGGGGCACTGATCTCGCAGGTTCTGGGGTTCGGCCGGTTCGCCTGGGTCTTGCTGTCGTTGCTGCTCACGGTGCCCAGCGTGCAACTCGAGCGACGCCGGTTCGCCGACCAGGGCCGAGGCCAGTACCTCCTGATCGCCGCCGGCAACACGGTGGCGGCACTGCTGCTGATCCCCGCGCTCGCCTTCATGCTGCCGCTCGGGTCGAGCAGCTACGTGTCGATGGGGGAGCCGATGATTCCTTCGAACGGCTTGTGGCACAACGGGGTCGAGGTCCGCAACGTGTTGCCCTACGACAGTCAGGGCCGGCCGCTGTACGGGGTGCAGCTGTTCGACGAGAACGGCAACCCTCTGGACGTCGGCACCTCCGCC
>DAIOVT010000575.1:0-2025 GCA_036758885.1 Kineosporiaceae bacterium | reverse complement strand
CCAGACCTGACCCGCCAGACTTGAGGCATGCCGATCCTCAACAAGGACACGACACTGTGCATCTCGCTGGCCGCGCGTCCCTCGAACATCGGGACCCGGTTCCACAACTTCCTCTACGACGAACTGGGCCTGAACTTCGTCTACAAGGCCTTCAGCACCGACGACATCGAGGGGGCGATCCGCGGGGTGCGGGCGCTCGGCATCCGCGGGTGCTCGGTCTCGATGCCGTTCAAACAGGCGGTGATCGACCTGGTCGACGAGGTCGAACCGTCGGCGGCGGCGATCGCGTCGGTGAACACGATCGTCAACGACGGCGGCCGGCTGACCGCGTCGAACACCGACTACGAGGCCGTCGCGGCGCTGTTGCGCAGCCATGCCGTCGATCCTGAGCTGCCGGTGCTGGTCCGCGGCGCGGGCGGGATGGCCAGGGCCGTGGTCGCCGCCTTCCGCGGCGCCGGCTTCGGCGACCTCACCGTCACGGCCCGGAACGCCCGCGCCGCAACCGATCTCGCGACCAGCTACGGCTACCGCGCGGTCACCGGGCCCGGGCCCGGGGCCGCCGTCCTGGTGAACGCCACGCCGCTGGGGATGACCGGCGCGGACGCCGGCACGCAGGCCTTCGACGATCACCAGATCGCTGCGGCCCAGGTCGCCTTCGACGTCGTGGCGTTCCCCGCCATGACGCCCTTCGTCAAGGCTGCCCAGGCCACGGACAAGCAGGTGATCACCGGTGCCGAGGTGATCGCCCTGCAGGCCGCCCGGCAGTTCGAGCGGTACACCGGCGTCCGGATCAGCGCCGAGCAGGTGGCCCGGGCCGCGGAGTTCTCCCGGGCCGGCTGATCAGGTCAGGTGGTGCACCTCCTGCAGCCGGTAGACCGGGGTCGGGGTGCCCTCGTAGCGGGCCTTGAGCTGCAGGGCCAGGTAGAGCGAGTAGTGCCGCGACTGGTGCAGGTTGCCGCCGTGGAACCACAGGTGCTCCTGCTGGGTGGGCTTCCACATGTTGCGCTGCTCGCCCTCCCACGGGCCCGGGTCCTTGGGGGTGTCCGAGCCCAGGCCCCAGACCTTGCCCACCTTGTCGGCGACCTCCGGCGAGATCAGGTCGGCGGCCCAGCCGTTCATCGACCCGTACCCGGTGGCGTAGACGACCAGGTCGGCCGGCAGTTCGGTGCCGTCCTCGAGCACCACCGAGTTCTCGGTGAGATGGTCGATCTGCCCGTGCGCCAGCTTCACCGAGCCGTCGGCGACCAGGTCGGCCGAGCCGACGTCGATGTAGTAGCCGGAGCCGCGGCGCAGGTACTTCATGAACAGCCCGGAACCGTCTGCGCCCCAGTCGTGTTCGAAGCCGGCGGCCTCGAGCCGGGAGTAGAAGTCGGCGTCCTTCTCGGCCATCTTCTGATACGCCGGGATCTGGAACTCGTGCATGATCCGGTAGGGGATCGAGGCGAAGATCAGGTCGGCCTTCTCGGTGGTGACACCCGCGGCGACGGCCCGCTCGGAGTACAGGTCACCCAGGCCGTACTCCATCAGCGAGTCGCTCTTCACGATGTGGGTCGAGCTGCGCTGCACCATCGTCACGTCGGCGTCGTGCTCCCACAGCGCGCCGCAGATGTCGAAGGCGCTGTTGTTGCTGCCGATCACCACCACCTTCTTGCCGGCGTAGGCGTCCGGGCCCGGGTGCGCCGAGGAGTGGTGCTGCTCGCCACGGAACACGTCGGCGCCCGGCACCTCGGGCAGGTTCGGCTTGCCGGACATGCCGGTGGCCAGCACCAGGTGCTTGGGCCGCAGGGTCAGCAGGGTGCCCTCGCGCTCGACCTCGACCGTCCACTCGCCGGTCTGCTCGTCGTAGCCGGCGCTGGTGGCCACCGTCGAGGACCAGTACGGCACCTCCATCACCTTGACGTAGGACTCCAGCCAGTCGCCGATCTTGTCCTTGGGTGCGAACACCGGCCAGTTGTCCGGGAACTTCAGGTAGGGCAGGTGGTCGTACCAGACCGGGTCGTGCAGGCAGAGCGACTTGTACCGGCC
>DAIOVT010000574.1:0-2050 GCA_036758885.1 Kineosporiaceae bacterium | reverse complement strand
CGGCCGCCATGTCAAGCAGTCCGGCGGCCATGGCCAGTACGCGGTCTGCGACATCGAGGTCGAGCCGCTGCCCGGCGGTTCCGGGTTCGAGTTCGTCGACAAGGTGGTCGGCGGATCGGTGCCGCGACAGTTCATCCCGTCGGTCGAGAAGGGGATCCGGGCGCAGCTCGAGCGTGGTGTGCTCACCGGCTACCCGATGGTCGACGTCCGGGTGACCCTGCTCGGCGGCAAAGCGCACAGCGTCGACTCCTCCGACGCCGCCTTCCAGATGGCCGGCGCCCTGGCGCTCAAGGAGGCGGCCGGCTCGGTCGGCGTCTCGATGCTCGAACCCGTGGACGACGTGCGCATCGTGGTGGACGACGAGTACGTCGGCGCGATCATGGGAGACCTGTCCGCCCGCCGCGGCCGGGTCACCGGCACCACGGTCGCGGACGGCGGCCGCACCGAGGTCAGCGCCGAGGTGCCGGCGATCGAGCTCACCCGTTACGCCACCGATCTGCGCAGCCTGGCGCACGGCACCGGGGTGCTGCAGCGCAGCTATCTGCGACACGCCCCGATGCCGCAGCAGCACGCCGACAAGATGATGGCCGACGCCGGCAGCTGACCGTGATCATGCCCACGTGATCATGCAGAACCGCACAGCCCACCCCTCGTGATCATGCAGAACCGCTGCTGCGGCTGGTAGAAACCGCAGGGTGAGCGCTGACCACGCACGGCCGAACCGGCCCACCGGTGCGCTGCCCGTCGACTCGACGCAACGGCGGGTGCTGCACGACTCGGTGCACGCCCGGCCGCTGACGCCGTTGTCGGCGCCCGCCGTGGTCACCTCGCTCGCGGTGCTGCACGAGCCGGAGTCGAGCGGGCAGTCCGGTGCGGCACAGGCGATGTCGGCCGAGGCCGAGACCGCCGCCGTGCTCTCCGCCCTGGCCGAGTACGGGGTGCGCCGGGACGCCTTCGACCCCGGTTTCCTGCACCTGGTCACGCCCGGCTTCACCGCGCGCTGGGAACGGCACGGCGAGTTCTCGGTGTACTCCCTGGCCCGGCCGGTCGACCCGGGCGACCTGCCCGGCGGACCCACCGCCGACATCCCGCCGGTGCTCGAGGGCCCGCGCGACTGGCTCGGCACGGCACCGGGGACTACGATCGCCGCCGTCCAGGTCGTCGTCCTGCGTGTCGCGACGAACCTCGACGCGATCCCGGAGAGCTCACACATCGACACCGCCCGGGGGCTGCTCGGGGACGGCCGGCTGCTGGGTTCCCGGTTGCGGGAGAGCGATGCCCGGCTCTTCACCACCTACCGGTTGCGCCCGGACGCGACCCTGCGGCTGGTGCTGCTGGTCGGCCCAACGGTCACCGACGGACGCATCGGACGCATCGTGGCCGGGCTGACCGAGATCGAGACCTACCGGGTGCTGTCGATGCGGGCCTTCCCCCAGGCCCGGGCGGTGCACAACGACCTCGCCCAGATCGAGCAGCGGCTGACCGAGCTGACCGAGTCGATCGACAGCGGCGGGGCGACCGACGCCGAACTGCTGGGCGACCGGCTGGCGCTGGCCACCCAGGTGCAGGCGATGGCCTCGACCAGCGACACCCGGTTCTCCGCCGCCAAGGCCTACGCCGCGATCGTCCAGGCCCGCATCCACGACCTGAAGCGTTCCTCGGTGCCGGGGCTGACCGGCGTCTTCACCTATCTCGAACGCCGGCTGGGCCCGGCGGCGTCCACCGTGGAGTCGGCCTCGCGCCGGCTCTCCGAGGTGAGCGGGCACACCACCCGTGCCGCGGACCTGTTGCGCACCCGGGTCAGCATCGGCGCCGAGACCCAGAACACCGCACTGCTCTCGGCGTTGCAGGAGGGCCAGCGCACCCAGTTGCGACTGCAGGAGACCGTCGAGGGACTCTCGATCGCGGCGATCGCCTACTACGTGGTCAGCCTGCTCGGCTATGTGTTCAAGGGGGCCAAGGCGATCGGGATCCATCTCAACGTCGAGATGGCCACGGCGATCTCGGTGCCTTTCGTGCTGTTCGGCGTCTGGTTCGCCTCCCGCAGGAT
>DAIOVT010000573.1:0-2080 GCA_036758885.1 Kineosporiaceae bacterium | reverse complement strand
TGATCGGCCACTCCTGCTCGGGGATGCCGAGCATGATCGCGATCACCCGGGCCGCGTAGGGCTCGGCGAACTCGGAGACGAACTCGCACTTGTCGTTCTCGTGGAATCCGTCGATCAGCTCGTTGGCCAGCGCCTGGAACCGGGGCACCAGACCACCGATCAGCTTGGGCGAGAAGGCCGGGTTCATCAGCCGCCGCAACCGGTGGTGCTCCTCGCCCTCCTTGTTCAGGATCCAGCTGGCCCACCAGTCCGCGAACGGACCTTCGGTGACGCCGTTGTGCGCGGGCCAGGCGACGCTGCCCTGACGCAGCTTCGGATGCTTGAGCAGCCGGCTGACCTGGTCGTAGCGAAGCACCGCCAGGCCGTAGGGAGTCCGGGCGTACCAGCTCTGCTCCCTGGCCTCGTGCACCTGGGCGGAGGTGATCGAGAACGCCGGGTCGTTCACGTCGAGAACGGGGACAAGGTGTGAGGCCTGAGCCGGCATGGAACAACCTCCCTGGCTGGTGGGGCGCACCGTGAGCCACAACACTCTAAAAGTAGAGGTTAATTGTCAAGAGGTTCCGCCCGGGCAAGCATCCATCCGGTGCCCACCGGCAGGGTGTCCAGCCGCAGCAGGGCGCCGTCCGGGGTGCGCCGGGTCTGCACCGGTGCCTCACTCCCCGTCTCGCCCCCTGACCCGCGACCTGCCTCGAGACCCGGCTCGAGACCTGTCTCGGGTTCGGGCGAGAGCACCAGCCGGGAGCCGAACACCCGGCGCGGGGTGTTCGCGGCTACCACCCGGAACTCGTCGTTCAGCACGACCGCCTCGGCCCGCGCCGTCCGCAGCACGCTCACCAGACGACGCTCGAGCTCGCCGGTCAGATCGGCGCCGGCGACCCCGATGAACTCACCCCGGGCGATCACCGGGACCGTGGCGGTGACGATGTAGAGCTCCGAACCGGAGTAGTCGACGTACGGCCCGAAGGCCGCCCTGGACCCTCCCTGCTGCGGCTGCTGGAACCAGGCCATCTGCAGGTAGTCGTAGACGTCGATGCTGCTCGGGTCGAAGTTGAGTCGCAGCCGGCGCACCCCCGCGCCGCTGCGCTGCCACCAGCTCATGAACCGGTCCTGGCCCTCGATCAGACCCGGGACGGCGACGAAGCCCCAACCGACCGCGAGGTCGTCCTCGGCGAGCAGTTCGCCGGCCAGGGCGGGCAGCGCCTCCAGCCGGGACTCCGGCCACGGCCGGCCCGGTTCCGGACGTGCCTCGGCGACCAGGGCGGCGATCCGGGAGAGCCGCACGAAGACCGGCTCGAGCACCGCCGAGACGTCCGCGACCAGCCCCTCAGCAACGCCGGCCTGCGGCGTCCTCTTCACGGCCGCGGCCCTTCAGCTCGCATCCGCCGCGGCAGCGCTGAGCTCGAGATGCAGTTCGGTGAGCCGCAGCAGATGGCCCGCCACGTGCTCCTCGGCCAGCCGGCGGGCCTCGTCGGCGTCCTCGGCCAGCACCGCGGCGGCGATCGCGTGGTGCTCCTCGACCAGCGCGGGGACGTCGATCGACGGTCCCTGGGGGAACCAGATCAGCCCGGACACCTCCGCCTGCAACTGCACCTCGTGCCGGGTCAGCCGGGTGGAGTGCGAGGCGACCGCCAGCTCGATGTGGAACCGGCAGTCGGCACGGATCCGGTCCCCCAGCGAGTGCGCCGTCAGCAGTTGCTCGGTGAGGGTGAACATCCGGCGCACGTTGATCGACGAGGCCCGCTCGGCAGCCAGACGGGCGGCCTGACCGGCGACCGCCTGATGCTCGTCGACCAGGTCACGAAGCTCCGAGACGGTCATCGCGACCAGCCGTTGCCGTAGGGGCTCCACCGGGGGCGCCGGCGGACGACGCACGAACGATCCGCCGTTGCGGCCCCTGCGGGTGACCACCAGGCCCTCCTCGCGCAGGATGGCCAGCGCCTCGCGCACGGTCATCGGGGCGACGCCGAACTGGGCGGCCAGCTCGACCTCGACCGGCAACTGTTCCCCGTCGGCGAGCAGCCCGAGCTGGATCGCGTCGCTGATCCGCTGACCGACCTCGACGGCGCGGCCGTCCTGCAGG
>DAIOVT010000572.1:0-2101 GCA_036758885.1 Kineosporiaceae bacterium | reverse complement strand
AACGTCGAACCGGCGCTCGGCACGATCCTCACCGATCGTGATCACATTCTGCGGTGGGCCTGGCGTACCCGTGGCAAGGCCGCCCGGCTGATCGACGAGTTGTCGGTGACCCGGCCGGACCTGCCGGTGGTGCGGCTGCAGAGCCATGCCGAGTCCGAGGTGTGGCTGCGCGGGCCGCTGCGGTCTGCGTGCACTTCTGCATGATCACCGCCTACCTGTCGTGATCACGGGAGCAGGTCGCGGACTCGATCCTGGCCGATGGCGAGCAGCAGGGTCGGCAGCCGGGGCCCGGTGTCCTTGCCCAGCAACAGTTCGTAGAGCAGCGCGAAGAACGACCGCTGTGCCGCCTTCAGCTCGGGGGTGGGCTTGACGTCGGGGGCCAGGCCGAGCCGCTGCTTGGGCACGCCGTAGAGCAGCGTGGTCAGCGCGTCGAGCGACCAGTGTGTCTCCAGACCGGCCAGCAGCAGGTCGAGTTCGGCCCGTTGGTGCGGTTCCAGGGCGGCCAGCCGGGCGCCGTCCGGGGTGGAGCGAACCACGGTGCGATCGCTCTCGGGCACGTAGTTGGCGACCCAGAACGCGGCCTTGTCCAGACGTGGACGAACGTCGTCCAATGATGAGACCGGTTGTGGCGCAGTGGGTTCGGACGCAGCGGCGGGTGCGTCGACGTGCTGCAGGATGCGCAGCACCTGGGCGTCGTCGCCGGCGGTGACGTCGGCGATCGAGGCCAGCATGCGGTAGGGCAGTGGCCGTGGCGTGGTCGGCAGCGGGCCGGCCGCGACGGTGCCCACCGCGCGGCTGTGGGTGGAGCTGTCGGCCTCGTTCGCCGAGCCGTCGGACACCTTGCGGCACAACGAGTCCCACTCGTCGTAGAGCCGCTGGATCTCGCCGTCGAAGGACACCTTGATCGCCTGGTTGGGACGGCGCCGCGCGTACTGCCAGCGCAGCAGCTGCGGCTCCATCACGGCCAGGGCGTCCAGGGCGATCGGGACGCCGCCGCGTGAGGACGACATCTTCGCCTGCCCGCTGATGCCGACGAAGGCGTACATCGGCCCGATCGGTGCCGGCGCGTCGAAGATCTCCTGGACCAACTGGGTGCCGACGACGAACGAGGATCCGGGGGAGGAATGGTCCACGCCGGACGGTTCGAACTCCACGCCCTCGAACGCCCAGCGCATCGGCCAGTCGACCTTCCAGACCAGCTTGCCGTGGTTGAACTGCGACAGCTTGACCGTCTCGCTGTGCCCGCACGCGCTGCACGTGTAGGTCAGTTCCGTGGTCTCGTCGTCGTACCCGGTCACCGTGGTGAGGTCGCGATCGCATGCGGTGCAGTAAGGCTTGTACGGGTAGTACTCCGTACCCGCTGTGCCGTCGTCCTCGGCCGCTGCGCCCGATCCCTCGGCGGCCGCACGCGCCGCCGCCTCGTCGGCGGCGTCCAGTGGCTTGCCCTGCTTGGCCGGCGCCTTCTTGGTTCGGTAGCGGCCCAGGACGGCGTCGATACGGCGCCGCTCACGCATCGCCAGCAGCACCTGGTCGCGGTAGTCGCCGGCGGTGTACTTCTCGGTCTGGCTCAGCTGGTCGACCTCGATGCCGAGCATCGTCATCGCTTGCAGCAGAGGGGCTTTGAAGTGCTCGGCCCAGCTCGCGTACGGGCTGCCGGGTGGGGCCGGGATCGAGGTGAGCGGCCTGCCGATGTGGGTGTTCCAGCTGTCGTCGACACCCGGAATGCCGAACGGCACCTTGCGGAAGCGGTCGAAGTCGTCCCAGGAGAGCAGATGCCGGCAGGGCAGGCCACGCCGGCGGATCTCGTCGGCCACCAGGTGCGGGGTCATCAGCTCGCGCAGGTTGCCCAGATGGATCGGACCGGAGGGGCTGATCCCCGAGGCGACGACGATCTGCCGGTCCGGCTCGTTCGGGTAGCGCGAGGCGTGGGCGGCGATCACCTCGTCGGCGAACCGGTTCACCCAGTCGGCGTCGGTCGGTGTGCTCACCCGGGCATTCTGCCACCCGCGGCCCGGCGCTCGAGCGCACCGGCGCAGGCGCGGCCGCGCGTGCAGTTCTGCATGAACGGTGCATGGCCCTGGCGGGCCACCCTGGAGGGGTG
>DAIOVT010000571.1:0-2151 GCA_036758885.1 Kineosporiaceae bacterium | reverse complement strand
TCACCCGGCCCGACGACGGCGCCGGGGCGTGGTCAGTCGTCGTCGTCCCCGGCGAGCCAGGCCGTGCCGACGTTCTGCTCGGCCGCGAGCGCCGACCGGATGGCCGGCTCGACGGCCTTCTCGACCCGTCCGCCGATCAGCGGGATCGCGGCCTTGAGATCGCCGTCGTAGTCATGCCGCGTGCCATCACCGTCGGTGCGCAGCCAGACCGTGCCACGCACGGCCACCGACACCCCGGCGATCTCGACCGAGAAGGTCCCTCGCCGCTCGCCGCCGTCCGCGGCCGCGGCCCACTGGATGTGCCCGAGAACACGCATGGAGCCACCGACGAAGCGGCGCACGAACTCCGGCGCCTGATCGGTGGGCAGCGTGCGTGTGGTGCGCACCTCGGCCGACCCGTCGTCGCTGCGCACGACGTCCACCTCGTACGCCACCGATCCGGTCGCGGCGCAGCACCGCTCCTGGAAGGCGCGATCGGTGATCATCGCGAAGACGGCGTCGGGATCGGCGCCGGGATAGCTGAGCGAGGCACTCAGATGCATGCGCCGAAGGATAGTGGCCGCGGCGCCGCGATCCGCGTCGCCGAACGGGGGACCTCCGCGGTGGTGGCTCTGTCGGCGCTGACGGCTAGGCTCCTTCAGAGCAGTCGAGAGCATCTCGAAGAGCAGTCAACAGGCCGCAGCGTCGCCGCCCAGATGGAGAGTGCTTGATGTCGCTTCTTCCGGTTCAACAGGCTGAGCAGGATCGGGCCGAGATCATCGATCAGGCCGCCCGCGCCGGTGATCGGCACGGTGGCCAGGAGGGGCTGCAGGAGCTGCGGCAGTTCCTGGCCGGCTACTACGAGCACGTTCCGGTCGAGGAGTTGCGGGCCCGCGAGCCGCTCGACCTGGCCGGTGCCGCGTTGTCGCACCGGCAGCTGGCCGCCGATCGTCACCGTGAGGTCCCCTCGGTGCGTACCTTCACCCCGACCCTCGACGCCAACGGCTGGTCCACCGGCCACACCGTCGTCGAGATCGTCACCGACGACATGCCGTTCCTGGTCGACTCGGTGACCGCCGAGCTGAACCGCCTCGACCGCGGCATCCACCTGTTCGTGCACCCGCAGCTGGTGGTGCGCCGTTCGCCGTCCGGGCAACTGATCGAGGTGCTCGGGCAGAGCGCCGCCGACTGGCAGGACGGCGCCCGCCCCGACGACAGCCTCGTCGAGTCCTGGATGCACATCGAGATCGACCGGCAGAGCGAGCCCGCCGAGCTGGAGCGGATCACCGAGGGCATCAACGGGGTGCTCGCCGACGTCCAGGTCGCCGTCGAGGACTGGCCGAAGATGTCGCAACGGGTGGCCGAGATCATCACCGAGCTGGAGAGCGACCCGCCGCGCGGGATCGACCCGCAGGAGGTGGTCGAGGCGCAGCGGCTGCTGGCCTGGCTGGCCGACGCGCACTTCACCTTCCTCGGCTACCGCGAGTACAAGCTGTCCGGCGAGCCCGGCGACGAGACCCTGATCGCCGAACCGGGTACCGGGCTGGGCATCCTCCGGCAGGACCGGCAGACCCTCTCCAGCGCGTTCGACCGGCTGAACCCGGCGGCCCGGGCCAAGGCCCGGGAGAAGGTGCTGCTGGTGCTCACCAAGGCCAACTCACGGGCCACGGTGCACCGCAGCGTCTACCTCGACTACATCGGGGTGAAGCAGTTCGACGCCGCCGGCGAGGTGATCGGCGAGCGCCGTTTCCTGGGGCTGTTCGCCTCCAGCGCCTACACCAACAGCGTCTCCAACATCCCGCTGGTGGACAGCAAGGTCAGCGAGGTGATGCGGCGCTCCGGGTTCGCCGACGGTTCGCACTCGGCCAAGGACCTGGCCCAGATCCTGGAGACCTACCCGCGCGACGAGCTGTTCGAGATCGACACCGACGAGCTGTTCCAGGTGGCCAGCTCGGTGATGAACATGCAGCAGCGGCGGCAGACGCGCCTGTTCGTGCGTCACGACGCCTACGGCCGCTACGTCTCGGCCCTGGTGTACCTGCCCCGCGACCGTTACACGACGGCCACCCGAACCAAGGTCACCCGCATCCTGGAGAAGGCGTTCCACGCGGTCTCGGTCGACTACACCGCCCGGGTCACCGAGTCGGCCCTGGCCCGGCTGCACGTGGTGCT
>DAIOVT010000570.1:0-2187 GCA_036758885.1 Kineosporiaceae bacterium | reverse complement strand
GGATCTGGCGTGACGCCCGGGTCGAGCGCATCTGGGACGGCACGTCCGAGATCCAGCGGCACATCATCTCGCGCAGCCTGCTGCGTCCGCATGGCGCCTGACGACGCGGCCCGCCCGGGCCGGGCGCCGTCCCTGCACCGGTTGTTGCGTCCGCAGTCCCTTGCCGTGATCGGCGATTCGACGACCGCGGCCCGGGTGATCGAGCAGAACCGTCTGCTCGGCTTCGACGGGCCGATCTGGCCGGTGCACCCGATCGCCGAGACGATCGCAGGCGAGCCGGCCCACCGCCGGGTGGCCGATCTTCCGCAAGCGCCGGACGCCGCCTTTGTCGCCGTGCCGGCAGCCGCCTGCGAGTCGCTGATCGCCGAGCTGGCCGAACGCGGCAGTGGTGGGGCTGTGGTCTACAGTTCGGGCTTCGCCGAAACCGGTTCTGCCGGTGCCGATCTGCAACGCCGGCTGGTCGCCGCGGCCGCCGACATGCCGATGCTCGGGCCGAACTGTTACGGCATGCTGAACTACGCGGCGCGCGTGGCGATCTGGCCCGACCAGCACGGCGGCCGGGCGCTGACGGCGGGGGAGCGCGGCGTGGCGATCGTGGCCCAGTCGTCGTCCATTTCGATCAGCACCACCATGGCCGACAACGGGCTGCCGATCTCGCATGTGGTCACCGCGGGCAACGGCGCCCAGCTCGGTGCCGTCGCCCTGGCCCGGGAAATCCTTGCCGCAGAACCGGTCTCGGCGATCGGTCTGATTCTCGAGTCGCTCGCCGACGTGCGCGGGCTGGAACGGTTGGCTGCGCTGGCCAGGGAGCGCCGTACCGGGGTGGTGGCGCTGGTGCTCGGTCGCAGCGACTCGGCGCGCAAGGCGGTACTGAGTCATACCGGATCGTTGGCCGCCTCCTCGGCGATCGGGTCACAGTTCCTGAGCCGCAACGGGATCGGCGAGGTGCACTCGATCGACGCGCTGCTGGCCACGCTGTCGCTGTTGCACTGCGGCGGTCCGCTGCCGGGCGCCACTCTGGCGTCGTTGAGCAGTTCCGGTGGCGAGGCCGCCCTGGTCGCCGACGCCGCCGTGGGTACCGAGGTCACCTTCCCCGAGCTGGACGACGGGCAACGCCGAGAGCTGGAAGGTGTTCTCGGGCAACGGGTGACACTGGCCAACCCGCTCGACTACCACACCTACGTGTGGGGCGACGCCGAGGCGATGCGCGCCACGTTCGCGGCCATGCTGCGCGGTCCGGCCGATCTGACCCTGCTCTTCGCCGACCTGCCCCGGCTCGATCGGTGCCGCGACGACGACTGGCTGGTCGCGGCCGAGGCCTTCGGCCGGGCCTGCGCCGAGACCGGCTCCCGAGGCGCTCTGGTGGCGGCGATGGCGTCCAACCTGACCGGTTCGAGGGCGACCGAGTTCGTCCGGCAGGGACTGCCCGTCCTGGCGCCGCCGCAGGTGGCGATGGCTGCGGTGGTGGCCGCCGCGACGATCGGCCGGGCCTGGGACGTTCCCGCTGTGGCACCTCTGGCCGTCGCGCCCCGGCGCGTGCAGCGCATGCGGGTGCTCGACGAGGCCGAGGCGAAAGACCTGTTGCGCGACAACGGGTTTCCGGTGCCGCCAGGTCGCCGGTGCCGCTCGGTGGGCGAGATCGCCGAGGCGATCACAGCGGTACCGGCACCGCAGGTGGTGAAGGGCCTCGGCGTGGCCCACAAGACCGAGCAGGGCGCCGTCCGGCTCGATCTGCCCGGCTCGGACGCCGTCACGGCGGCCGCGACGGAGCTGCTGGCGCGCTTTCCCGAGGTGCTGATCGAACAGCGGGTGACCGGTGGGGTGGCCGAGCTGCTGGTCGGGGTGGAACGTGACCCGGTGTTCGGGCCGGTGCTCACCCTGGGCGCCGGCGGCGTGCTCACCGAGTTGTGGCGGGACGTCGCGAACCTGACCCTGCCGACCGATGCGGGTGCCGTCCGTCAGGCCCTGCTCGGGCTGCGCTATGCGCCGATGCTCACTGGTTTCCGTGGCAGCCCCGCGGTGGAGCTCGACGAGCTCTGCCTGACGATCCTGCGGCTGAGCGAGCTGGTGCTGGACTCGCCCGATGTGGTTTCGCTGGAGATCAATCCGCTGATCGTCACTGCCGAGGGGTCCTGGGTCTGCGACGCCCTGGTGAGTTGCGTGGACACGTCCGACGAAGCAGAGGGA
>DAIOVT010000569.1:0-2197 GCA_036758885.1 Kineosporiaceae bacterium | reverse complement strand
GTGCGGGTCAACGACTGGGTGGTGGTCGACTTCGCCGGCTTCACCAAGGTCGTCGACGCGCTCGGCACGGTGCCGATCTGCCTGGCCAAGCCGGTCAACGACACCAAGCACAACATCCACCTGCCCGCCGGACGCAACGAGGTCGACGGCAAGACCGCCCTGGCCTACGTGCGCGAGCGCTACACCCTGGGCGACGGCAGCGATCTCGGACGCATCGACCGCCAGCAGGCCTTCCTCTCCTCGGTGCTGCAGAAGGCGACCAGCGCCGGCACCCTGGCCAACCCGGTGCGGCTGTACTCGTTCCTCGACGCGGTGACCTCGTCGCTGACCATGAACTCCGAACTGGCGAGCATCACCCGCACCGCGGCCTTCGCCAAGGACCTCGAGGGCATCGGCCTGAAGAACATCACCTTCCTGACCGTGCCGAACGGCCCCGACCCGGCCGACATCAACCGGCTGGTCTGGACCGATCAGGCCGACGACCTCTGGAAGGCCCTGATCGCCGACTCCCCGGTCACCCTGACCAAGCCGAAGCCCTCCGGCAGCAAGACCACCTCGCCGTCCGGGTCGGCCTCGGCGTCCCCGTCGGGCTCGGCCTCGCCGTCCGCCTCGCCCAAGGAGACGACAGTCTTGGACGACGCCCGCGGCCGCAGCGCCGACAGCGACATCTGCAAGTAACCCAGCCCCCCCGCCCGACCCGACCGGTCGAGTGGCGAGTAGTGCACCGAAACCTCGGTGAATTCGGTGCTGTTCTCACCACTCGCCCCCTCCGGACGCTTCGAGCCTGTGGACAACTCGGGCGATTCGGGCGAGACCGGCCGCCGTCGGGCCAGAGTGTGCCGATGCGAGAGATCCCCGACGAACTGCGCCGCACCCCGTTCACCGTGGGTGGCGCGGCCGACCTGGGCATCAGCCGCCGGGTGATCGACGGGTCCCGCTTCCGGACGCCGCGGCGCGGGGTGCGGGTACATCGCGATCTTGCCGGCACCGGCCTGCTGCAACAGTGCCGTAACGCCGCACTGGTGCTGCCCGGCTCGGCGGCGTTCTCGCACGACACGGCGCTCCGCCTGGCCGGCTGGTCCGAACCACTGCGACCCGAGCATCTGCCACCGCGGCCGATCGGCGGAGACCCGGCCGAGGGCGGGGCGCCACTGCTGCACGTGAGCGTGCCGGCCGGCTCGGGACGTCCCCAGTTGCACGGGGTGCGATCGCACCGGGTGACCTGGTCGGACGGCGATGTGCAGCGCCTCGGTGACCTGCGGGTCACCTCCCCCTGGCGAACCTGGTGCGACCTGGCCGCGGTCGGCACCGACGAGATCGAGCTGGTGATCCTGGCCGACGCGCTGCGCCGGCGATTCGACCGGGACGGCGCCGCGCGGCTGGCCGACCGGTTGGCCCGCTGGGGGCGGGGCGGGGCGCCGTCCGGTTGCGGCAAGCTCTGGAGCTCAGCCGGAACGGGGTGGACTCGCCCATGGAGACCCGGATGCGGTTGGCGTTCCGGGCCGGCGGACTTCCCGAACCCGTTGTCAATCAAGTGGTTCGCGATGCTCACGGGTCTCCCCTGCATCGCCCCGATCTGTGCTGGCCGCAATGGCGGGTGGCCGCCGACTACGACGGTCGGCACCATTTTCAGCGCGACAGCGACGAGGCCGTGCGCGCCGGGCGGGCGTCGAACTGGCGGGCCCGCCAGGACCTCGGCCGGTACGAGGTGCTCGAGCAGGTGGGGTGGAGGCTGCGGGTGTTCACCGCCTTCGACGTGTTCCAGATCCCCGAGAGCATGGTGTTGCGGGTACGCGAGGCACTGATCGAGGCCGGCGCACCGCTCTGACGCGCTCCCTCGGACGGCGAGTGGCGAGTAGCGCACCGAAACGCCCGCGAATTCGGTGCACTACTCACCACTGGACGCATCTGGCCTACCCCCGAACGGACCAATATTCCGAACACCTGTTCGCGATGACCCGTTCGGCGACCTACCATGGACCGGGTAGTCCAGCGCGGAGGTCGGCCCATGAGCAGTTCACCCAGGATCTATCGAGCGGTGCCCCAGGGCCCGATCACGAAGGCCGAGCCACCGATCGCGGTGATCGCGACGATGCAGTGGCAGACCGGCGACGAGCGCGTGCTGCCGGCGGTCGCCCTGGCCTGGACGCGCGACGCGGTGCAGGTCTCGTGGACGCCGCCGGTCGGCGGAACCCGC
>DAIOVT010000568.1:0-2230 GCA_036758885.1 Kineosporiaceae bacterium | reverse complement strand
TGCACCGGTTGCGGCTGCAACACCCCCAGAGCCTCGAGGAACGCCTCACCGTTCACCGGCTGGGCCAGCCAGTCACCGGTCGAGAGTGCCTCGGCGGCGAAGGCCCGCTTCAACCGGTGGTGCTCCCAGCCGGGATGGGTCATCGCGCCGCGCGCGGTGAGGTCGACCGGATCGAACCGGGGCACCTTCGGCGGCGCCTGCCGCGGCGAGCCGTCCGCGCGTGCCGTCCGGAGATGGATCAGCCGCGCACCCGCCTGGCTCTCCGGCTGCCACGGATCGATGACGGGGCCGAGGCCGTCGTACCCGCCGTCGAAGTAGAAGGCCAGCAACCGGCCGTCCGCCGGTGCGCCCGGCACCGGGGCGCCGGCCGCCGTCAACGCATCGAGGTCGATCTCGGTGACGAAACTGAGCGGTCCGTGTCCCGCCCACAGCGGCCACTCGAAGTCCGCGGGCACCACCGGCTCGCCGCCGAGGCGGGCGACCACCGGCTCGGTCCCGGTGGCCGCGACCAGGTGCACAGCCGGGAGCAGCAGCGACAGGAAGCACTCGGCGTCCGCGGGGCAGAGGTGCTCGCCGGTCACCCTCCGGTACTCGGCGAGGGAGCGTTCGATCTGCGCGGACAGGGCTGAGGTCACCCCGGGGAGCATAGACAAGGGTGCTCAGGGGCCGCGCAGTTCGCTCACCGAACCGAACGCTTGGACCATCGCACCGATCTCGCACCAATGGCGCCATGACCGATGAGCTGCGACCCGCCGACACCGTACTGCGTGGGGGGCCGGTCTTCGACCTCTCGACCTGGCAACCGTTCGACCGCATCGACGACGAGTGGCTCACCGGCCTGCCGCGCGCCATCGCCGTCCGGGACGCGCGCGTGGTCGCCCTGGGCGAGCAGGCCGAGGCGCTGATCGGGCCCTTGACGAGGGTCGTCGAGCTCGAAGGACGTTCCGTCATCCCGGGGATCAACGACGGCCACCTGCACTTCACCGCGTACTCGGTGACGAATCACGCCTACGTCAGGATGGGCACCGACGTCTTCACCGACATCGCCGACCTGCCCGGGTATCTGACCGCGGACGTGATCGACGCCGGCGGCTGGATCCGCGGGCACGGTTGGGACGGCGCCCTGCTGGGCCGCAATCTGACCGCCGCCGACATCGACGCGGCCCTGGCCCACAACGGGATCGCCGGTACGCCGGTGGTGCTGTTCGACTGGAGCGGTCATTCGCTGTCCGCCAACTCGGTCGCGCTGCGGCTGGCCGGCATCGACCGGAACACGGTGGACCCGGACGGCGGGGTGATCGCCCGGGACGCGAACGGCGATCCGGAGGGCTTTCTCACCGACGCGGCGATATCGCTGCTGATCGAGAAGATCCCGCCGCTGTCACCGGCCGAGCTGCGCAGCACCTATCTCAAGGGCCAGGCCGACCTGCACGCGCTGGGCATCACCGCGCTCACCGAGCCCGGACTCGGCCCGGGCTACGCCAACCTGCTGGACGGTTCCGGCTCGCCGTCCGCGATGGACCTGCTCGGTGATCTGGCCGAAGCGGGGGAGCTGACCCTGCGGGTCTCGGTGCTGGCCCTGCCCAACGGCACCGGCGGCGGCAACGCCGCGGACGTCCGGGAGCATCTCGGCAACGGCCTGGCCCGGACCTACTCCGACCGCGGCATCGCGCCCGAGCGGTTGCGCTGCGTGGGGGTGAAGGTGTTCGCCGACGGCACCCCGCAGAACGGCACCACCTGGCACAAGGAGCCGGTGCACGACGGCCACCACTGTGGCCACCTGGTGCTGCGCGGCGACGACGACGTGGCCAAGGTCGGGGAACTGCGGGAGATCGTCCGGGCGGTCAAGGACGCCGGACTCCAGATCGCGATCCATTGCATCGGTGACCGGACCTGCGAGGAGGTCGTCGACGCGCTGGCCGACATCATGCCGAACAGCGAGCTGCGTCCCTATCTGATCCATGGCACGGAGCTGTACCCCGAGGGCCTGAAGAAGATGGCCGAGTTCGGTATCGGCTGGACCGCGAACCCGGTGATCATCAGCACCTTCGCCACCTTCCTGCCACCGGATCGGCGGCGGCGGACCGAGCCGATCGGCTCGGCGCTGCGCGCCGGTGTCCGTCCCGGGATCACCTCGGACGCGCCGGTCGTCCCGCCGGACTGGCGGCCGGCGGTGAAGTACGCCGTCACCCGCTCCTGCTACTGGGAGGGCGAGGTGCCGCAGGACGAC
>DAIOVT010000567.1:0-2233 GCA_036758885.1 Kineosporiaceae bacterium | reverse complement strand
GGCCCAGGGGCGAACTCCGTCGACTGTCTCCGACAGGCGGGGCACCATGATCGATGTGCTCGGACCCTCGGTGGACCTGTATCTGAACGACCGAGCCGTGCCGCTGACCGATCCCAGCACCGGTCGGGTCGTCAACGGGGGCGAGGCCGGGCAACTACGGCTGTACGCGGGCGTTCAGGAGATCACATTGCCGGGCACGGGAGCCGTGAGTCTGTCGATCAAGACTTCGTATGCGATTCGCCTCAAACCGATGCCCCGGCCAGCGTTTCCCGTCATCTCTGGCCATGACGCGATCGCGAACCCGCTCGCCGTCGACTGGTCGGACACCAATGCCATTCCTGCGCACACCGTACGGATATTGAACGCGGTGACACCGGAAGAGGCCCAATGGGTGCAGATGGTGAAGCAGATGCGTGCAGGGCGCTTTCCCGATGGGAGCGGTCCGGCCCAGCACACGCTCCCGCAGGTCCCCGATGCGCGTGCGGTCACAGTGTTCGGCTCCCTGTCGCACGTATCCACTGACGCGATGATCGGTTCGATCACGGTGGGTGGGGAGCAAACCTGGGTCGCCAAGGGAGACTCATTCACCGCCGACTCCAGCAGCGGGCTGCCGGCGGGCGACGATGCGCTGGTGCTTCTGCCTGCCCTAGGTGGCATCGCACCGGAGAGCCTCCTGCAGGGCGCCGCGAAGGTATGGGTCGACCACGCAGGAAACGACCAGTTGTCGAGCGCCTGGGAGTGGCTCAGTGGCCGAACAGTGACCACTTTCCGCCCAGTGAAACTGGCGGCGTCGTTCGTCGCAGTCGTCGCACTGACACTGCTAGTCGAGCGCGGAATCGTACGTATCACGCGCCGTCGGCAGCCGAATGCCCGAGACTGACGTGAGCGTGCGAAGTCAGTCGGTCGCGCAATCAAGACGGGCGGAACACTATTCACTGCCATTCCCGAAGCACCGGAATCGCGTATGACGATGACGCCCGACGTGCTACGTCCTGAAGCTCGGTGAGGCCAGGAGTCGAGCTCCCACTCCCCATTCCACGGCCGAAGCGCACGGCATCGGCAGACCCCCCAGGTCACCGCGCCGTCGTAGAGGGCGGGTCTGTCAGACAAACGGTGTGTGAGGCCCGGCGGTTTCTAGTGAGTGGTCCTTTCGAACCTGCCTGCGAAGGTGATCGCGAAGGCGTTCAGGGCGGGCTTCCACCTGACGACCCAGCGTGCCCGGCCGTGGCCGGTGGGGTCAAGGGAGCGGGTGGTCAGGTACAGGCACTTCATGGCGGCGGCCTCGTTGGGGAAGTGGCCGCGGGCGTTCACTGCCCGCCGGTAGCGGGCGTTGATCGACTCGATCGCGTTCGTCGTACAGATCACGCGTCTGATCTCCACGTCGTATTCGAGGAACGGCACGAACTCGGCCCACGCGTTCTCCCACAGCCTGACGATCGCGGGATACCTGCCGCCCCACGCTTGGGCGAACTCGGCGAACCGGTCCCTGGCCGCCTGCTCCGACGGGGCGGTGTACACCGGCTTGAGGGCCTTGACGATCTGGTCGCGATGCTGCCGGCCGGCGTAGCGGAAGCTGTTACGGATCAGGTGCACGATGCATTGCTGCACGACGGTGCGGTCCCAGGTGGTGGTGATCGCCTCCGGCAGGCCCTTCAGCCCATCACAGACAGCGATCAGCACATCGTCGACGCCGCGATTCTTCAGCTCGGAGAAGACCTGCAGCCAGAACCGTGCGCCCTCGGCGCCGTCCCCGGCCCAGATCCCCAGGATGTCCCGCTCCCCGTTGGTGGTGACGCCCATCACCACATAGAACGGGGTGTTGCGGACCTGGCCGTCGCGGACCTTCACCACGATGGCGTCCACGAAGATCACCGGATAGAGCGGGTCCAGCGGTCGGCTGGACCATTCGGCCAGCTCACCGGCCACCTTCTCGGTGATCCGGCTGATCGTGTCCTTGGACACCCTGGCGCCGTACACCTCCTCGAAGTGAGCGGCGATCTCCCCGGTCGTCAACCCTCGCGCACTGAGCGACAAGACGATCTGGTCGATCCCGTCCAGGCGACGCTTCCGCTTCGGCACGATGACCGGCGTGAACGAGCCGTCCCGATCCCTGGGCACCTCGATCTCGACCGGGCCGATCTCGGTCAACACCGTCTTGTTCCGGGAGCCGTTACGCATGTTCATTCCCAGCGGCGCCGCGCCGTGCTCGTGGCCCAGGTGCTCGGTCAGTTCC
>DAIOVT010000566.1:0-2242 GCA_036758885.1 Kineosporiaceae bacterium | reverse complement strand
GTCGACGAGCCGGTCGAGGTGGGCGAGCTGAACAGCGTGCTGCGCGGCGTGCCCGAGCTGTTCGTCGCCGACGGCCACCACCGCAGCGCCGCCGCAGCCCGGGTCGCCCAGGCCCACCCCGACGGCACCTGCGACGCCTTCCCGGTGGTGGTCTTCCCCGGTGAGGAGCTGGCGATCCTGGCGTACAACCGGGTGATCGCCGACCTCGGCGGCGCCTCGCCGCAGGACTTCGTCAACGCGCTGAGCACCGTGTTCGAGATCGAGAACTCGGCGGAGCCGGTCGAACCGGCGCAGGCCGGCGAGTTCGGGCTCTACCTGGCCGGCACCTGGCTGCGACTGCGGCTGCGCGGCCTCGATGCGTCCAGGGCGGGCGACCCGGTGGCCCGGCTGGACGTCTCGCTGCTGCAGGACCTGGTGCTGGCACCGACCCTGGGCATCGCCGATCCGCGCACCGACGGCCGGATCTCGTTCGTCGGCGGCATCAGGGGAACCGCCGAACTCGCCCGTCTGGTCGACTCCGGACGCTGGGCCGCGGCCTTCTCGATGCATCCGACGTCGGTGGCCGACCTGGTCGGCGTGGCCGCGAGCGGCCGGGACATGCCGCCCAAGTCGACCTGGTTCGAACCGAAGCTGCGCAGCGGGCTCTTCGTTCACCGGTTCCAGCTCTGACCCCGGCCCGGACGGGCCGCTGACCGGCTCAGCGCCGGGGTGGCCGCCGAGCACGGCGTCGGTCGATCGGATCAATTGATCGGTCAATTACTCAAACTCCGGGTCCGTACTGCCGATCTGTTTCCTGTGGCAGCAGGAGAAGCCGTCCCGGATCGGCGAGGCGTCCGGTGACCGAGGTGCTGGACTCGGTGAACGGTCCAGCCGCGACCAGGCGAATGGTGCATGTCGGTCGCCAGCCGATCCATGACACCGCCGACGACCTGGTCGCCTACGAGTTGTTGTTCCGGGGCGGCGCGGGTGCCGCCGAGTCCGGACTGACCGCCGTCAGCCAGGTCGACAACGGGGACGCCGCGACATCGGCCACCATCGTCTCGGCCTTCTCCGGCTTCGGCGCCCTCGACCTGCTCGGCGGCCGGCCCGGCTTCGTCAACATGACCAGGGCCTTCCTGGTCGGAGACCTGCCGCTGCCGGTGCAGCCCGCGCAGGCGGTGCTCGAGGTGCTCGAGAACGTCGAGCCGGACGACGAGGTGCTCGAGGGCGTCGCCCGGTGCCGCGACCTGGGCTACCGGATCGCGCTCGACGACTTCGTGATGGACGCCGAGAGCGGCCGGTTCACCCAGTTGGTACAGCTCGCCGACATCATCAAGATCGACGTCCTGCGTTTTTTTTTTGATGATACGGCGACCACCGAGAAGTGCCTGGAGATCAACCCCGGGCTCACCCTGCTGGCCGAACGGGTCGAGGACGCCGAGGTGCTGCAGCGCTGCAAGGACGCCGGGTTCAGCCTGTTCCAGGGCTACCACCTGGGCCGGCCGCAGACCCTGAGCTCGGACACGATCGGATCGATCCAGGTGGTCGTCCTGGAGATCCTCGCCAAGCTCTCGGCGGACGACGTGAAGATCCGCGACATCGACGCGGTGATGCGGCACGACCCCGGCCTGGTGCTCAACCTGCTGCGGCTGGCCAACTCGGCCGAGCACGGACTCACCCGGCCGATCGGGTCGGTCTCGGACGCCGTGGTGATGATGGGGCTGAACCGGTTGCGCGCCTGGATGGTGCTGCTCGCGGTCTCCTCGCTGTCCGGCCGCGGCTCGGACGCCACTCCCGCGCTGGTGCAGGGACGCACCCTGGAACTGCTCTCGCAGCGGCTCACCCGGCCGAAGGTCGAACCGGACCACGCCTTCACCGCCGGCCTGCTCGACGGCATCGCCCGGATGCTGGGCACCCCGACCGCGACCCTGCTCGAGGGGCTGCCGCCGATGAATGCGGCGATCACCGACGCCCTGCGCGGGCAGCGCACCCCGTTGCGGCAACTGATCGAGGGCTTCCACCGCTACGACGCCAACGACGACGGCGCCCTCGAGGCGGCACTGCTCGACGTGACGGTGGTCAGCGAGTGCTACTTGTCGGCACTCGTCTGGACCACCGAGACGATGAAGGTCGCCGACACCCTCCCGTGATCAGTCGAAAATAGCTGTCACGTTCGCGGTTAGCTGGTGGCGGGGGTGTAGCCCAGGGCGGGCCTGTCCGGCGAACGGTGTAACCGACCCGATGGCAGCGTGGCTGCTGGAAA
>DAIOVT010000565.1:0-2244 GCA_036758885.1 Kineosporiaceae bacterium | reverse complement strand
GCATTGCGTCATGAGCAACGCGAGCACGTCAACGACCGACGGTGCCCCCTCCGGGCTGGTGCAGTCGGTCGACCGCGCCCTGAACGTGCTGGGGCTGTTGGCCAAGCGTGGCGAACTGGGCGTCACCGAGATCGCCCAGGATCTGCAGGTGCACAAGTCCACCGCGTTCCGCCTGATCTCGACGTTGGAGGCGCACGAACTGGTCGAGCAGGTCTCCGACCGGGGCAAGTTCCGGCTCGGGGTCGGTGTGCTGCGGCTGGCCGGGGCGACGACGGTCCGGCTCGATCTGGTGCAGGAGTCGCGCCCGGTGATGAGCAAGCTGGCCCAGGAGATCGGCGAGACCGTGAACATCGCGATGCTCGCCGGGCACGAGGCGCTCTACCTCGATCAGGTCACCGGGCCGTCGGTGCTCGCGTTGCAGAACTGGGCCGGTCAGCGCATCCCGCTGCACGCCACCTCGAACGGCAAGGTGCTGCTCGCCTACGGCGAGAACTGGGAACACACGGTGAGCGAGGGGCGCTGGCCGCTGCGCCGGTACGCCTCCCGGACCATCGTCGACGAACAGCCGCTGCGCCAGGAACTGGTCACGGTGCGCGAGCGGGGCTGGTCGGTGGCGATCGACGAACTCGAGGACGGGCTGACCGCGGTCGCCGCGCCGGTGCGCTCCGCCGACGGGGTGGTGGTCGCCTCGCTCAGTGCGTCCGGACCGACGTTCCGGCTGACCGCCGACCGGATCCCGGCCGTCGCCGACATGGTGGTCGCCGCCGGCGAGGAGATCTCCGGCCGGCTGGGCTATCACGCCTGACCGGGTTCCTGAACCGCGCTTGACCCGCACTTGAGTCCTCCGGCAGCAGGCTGGGCCGATGCTCAACGCTCGGCTGATGGCGTTGTTCGCGGGTCCCGCCACGCTCGCGGTGGTGCTGGCGGTGGCCCTGAACAACCTGGCGAACACCGGCGGTACCGGTGTCCTCCAGCTGTCGGCGCCGACGGTCGTGCCCTCGCCGACCGTGCCGACCCGGACGGCAGTGCCGACCCTGACAGCTGTGCCGACCCTGACAGCTGTGCCGACCCTGCCGACCCTGCCGGCGCCCACGCCGCCCGCGGGGTGGCCGTCCGTGGCGCCGTCCGGGGCTGAACCCACTGCTTCCGGCGCGCCGGACCGGCGAACCGCTCGGGCCGGTGCAGTGAAGCCGACCGCAGCGAAACCGACTGCGGCGAAAGCGAATACGACAAGAACTCGGGCGGCGAAGCCCAGCACGACAAAGCCCAACACGACAAAGCCCAGCACGACGGAGCGGGCCACCAAGCCGTCGGGTGGGTCGGCGAAGGGCGGCACCACGTACATCCGGTACGGCCAGGTGATCACCGGCCGGGCCACGTATTACACAACGGCTGACGGCAGCGGCAACTGCTCCTACGAGCCGAACGGTGATCTCATGGTCGCCGCGATGAACCAGCGCGACTACGAGAACTCGGCGGCGTGCGGCGCGCACCTGCGGGTCACCGGGCCCTCGGGGTCGGTGGTGGTGCGGGTGGTCGATCGCTGTCCTGAGTGCCCGCCCGGCGCGCTGGACCTCAGCCCGCAGGCGTTCCAGAAGGTCGCTCCGCTGGTCACCGGGCTGCTCCAGGTGAGGTGGACGCTGCTCTCCGCCGACCTCTCCGGGCCGATCTCGTTGCGCTACAAGGAGGGTTCGAGCCAGTACTGGTGCGCGATCCAGGTACGCAACCACCGCAACCCGGTCGCCTCGGTGGAGGTGCCGGCGGGCAGTGCGTGGCGGAAGCTGAGCCGTCAGGAGTACAACTACTTCGTCTCCGAGGACGGCGCCGGCTGCGGCGGACGGGTGCGGGTCACCGACGTCTACGGGCAGCAGATCGCCACTGCCGCAACGGTTCCGGTGGTGGCCGGTGCCGTGGTCGCCGGCCCGGCACAGTTCCGCGCGCCCGGCTGATCGGTGCTGCCCAGGTGGTGGCGCTGCAGGTCCGGCGAGCCGTGATGCACTCGCCGGACCGTGCCGCCGCCTGATCGATCAGCCGAGTTCGCGGTTGATCGCCGGCACCACGTCGTGCAGGTCGGCGATCACCGCGTACTGCGCCTTGGTCACCATCGGCGCCTCGGCGTCGGTGTTCACCGCGATGATCGTCTTGGACGACGCACAGCCCGCCCAGTGCTGGATCGCCCCGCTGATACCGCAGGCGAGGTACACGTCGGGTGAGATCCGCGAACCGGTCTGACCGACCTGCTCG
>DAIOVT010000564.1:0-2252 GCA_036758885.1 Kineosporiaceae bacterium | reverse complement strand
TCGTCGCCACGATCGCGGCGCCACCGAAGAAGGTGGCGATCGCCTGGCAGAGATCGGTGAGCGAACCGCCCTCGAGCTCCATCTGCACGAGCACCGCGTGCATGTCGTCCTCGCGTTCGAGCAGCCGGCCCTGATGGTCGAGGATCGCCTCGGTGGTCTCCGCTCGCAGATCCTCGAGCGCCTGCGGACCCGCCGCGATCAGCAGCGGCAGCCGCGCCGTCTGGCAGGCACCGCGCCACAGGTCGAGGTCGCGGCGGCCCTTGCCGTCCAGCGCGACGACGGCCGCGCCGGCCTGCACCAGGGCCTGCACCACCTGGTCGGCGTCGGCCTTCGCCCGGCCCGCCGCGAGCAGTACCAGCACGCCCGCCAACCGCAGCGCCGCAACGGATTCCGGCTCGGCGGTGAGCTCGGCCAGCCCTGTGCGGACGACCCGGCGCACGGCCGTGAGCTCGGCCCGGGACACCGCCGACGCCTCGCACCGTTGCGCGGCGGGCAGGGCCAGGATCGAGTTCAGGGTCGGGCCGCGTCGGCTACGGGTGGCTGGCAACTCTTGGCGCTGATCGTGGCCATCGTTGGCAAGTATCACCATCCGGCCACTCTAACCAGATCGCTACGGTCCCCTTGTGCCACCGACTGCCCTGCACCCGAACGGGTCGCCGACCCGTGTGTCGGTGACCGGTGCGGTCGCGGAGCCGATGCGTCCGCTGACGGCCGGCCCGATGCGTCCGGTCCGGGTGATCAGCAGCGGGCCCTTCGGTTGCTACCTGCAGCTTGTCGACCTGCCCGGGGGCTCCGGTGCCAGTAGCCACAACGCTTGCCCCGCAGGCACTTCGGCGGCACTCGCCCACTCCGGGGTGATCCCGCTGCTGAGCCCGCGCGCGGTGCCGTTGCCCACCGCGGTCCGGGTGGCGAGCGACCCGCCCGGCACAGCGTGGCCGGGACCGGGCGAACCGGGCAGCATCGGCCGGCACCTGATCGATCTGCCCGGGTTGCGGGTGCGGATCGGCCGCACCTGGCGACCGGCGCGGCTCCCCCGGGCGGCCGCCGCGCCGGATCCCGCCCGCTGGTCCGATCCCGTGGCAGATGCCTCGGCCGCGGTGAGTCGGTCGACAGCGGCGCTGCTCGACCTGCTGGACGCATCCCAGCTCACCCTCTCGGCCAAGACCTCCGCCGCCCTGACCGACCCCACCGGAGCCCTGATCCTGCGGCTGATCGGCGCCGGCCCCGGGACCACGCCCAGCGGCGACGACGCCCTGGCCGGGGCCCTGCTGTTCGGTCACGCCACCGGCACCCACACCGGCCTGGCGCCGGCGGTGCGGGCCGGGCTGGACCGCACCACAGCCGTCTCCCGCGCCCTGCTCGAGGCCGCGATCGAGGGGTACGCCGTCACCTCGGTGGCCGCCCTGGTCGGCGCGGTGGTCGGCGGTGACCAGCTCGCCGCACGGCGGCACGGCGCCGAGGTGGCCCGGTTCGGCAGCAGTTCGGGCCGGGACCTGATCGCCGGGGTGGTCGGCGCCGTCCGGGCAGCCACGCAGATCTCCACCGATGCGTCTCACGATTCGCCCAACGAAAGGGACGTCGCATGATCACACAGGTGCAACTGCGCCGCGGTGCGTACCACGACTCGGTCAGCCTGTTGCAGGTGTCCAAGGCAGTGGCCCGGACCGCCGGGGTGCAGGCCGCGCAGGTGGCGATGGCCACCGAACTCAACGTCGACGTGTTGCGCGGCATGGGGTTCGACGTGCCCGGTGACGCCGGACCCAACGACCTGGTGATCGCGGTGCACGCGGCCGACGAGGCCACCCTGGCGAACGGGCTGGCGGCCGTGGACGACGAACTCGCCGGCCTGCGCACCGCTGCCGGCACGGGGTCGGGCCAGGATCAGGACGTCGCGCCGCTGACCCTCGGCTCGGCGATCCGCCGCGTCGGCGCGAACCTCGCGGTGATCTCGGTGCCCGGGGCGCACGCGGTCACCGAGACCTACGACGCGATCGACGCCGGCACCTCGGTGATGTTGTTCTCGGACAACGTCGGCGTCGACCACGAGATCGCCCTCAAGGACGCCGCGGCCGTCGCGGACGTACTGGTGATGGGTCCGGACTGCGGCACCGCCGTGATCGGCGGCGTGGCACTGGGTTTCGCGAACGTGGTGCGTCCCGGTTCGGTGGGCATCGTCGCGGCCTCGGGAACCGGTGCGCAGCAGGTGATGTGTCTGCTCGACGCGGCGGGCGTCGGCATCAGCCACTGCATCA
>DAIOVT010000563.1:0-2274 GCA_036758885.1 Kineosporiaceae bacterium | reverse complement strand
GCCGTAGTACTTCTTCACCCATGGACGGCGCCACAGCGCCCAGCCGATGAGAAGTCCCAGCAGAACCGAGAGCAGGATGATCAGCCACGACGAGCTGAGGTAATAGGCCACGGAAGCCCTCCAGAAGTGCGTTCTCCGCTAACCGGACGTCGGGCACAGGATGGCACGCCGTCAACGGGGTTGCGTTAGTTTTCTGATCGAATGGTCAGTTTCTTGTACGAGCCTGGTCGCGGGACACCTGCACCGAGCACGCAGCGCTGCGAGGGGCGGGTTTCCACGCGGAGTGCAGGATTCCAGAGGAACACCACCCGTTCAGGAAACGACAGGCTCAATCGTCCGAATTCGCGATGTCGTGCGGTGGGGATCACCCGCTTTGCCCGTTCGTGGCGCGGGGTCAGGGCTGGTCAGAGCCTGATCGAGGCCCGGTATGAGGCCCGGTATGAGGCCCGCTGGACGCCCGATCGCGCGGCCGGTCAGCGGACGACGAACTGGTAGCCGACGAAGGCGACGACGTCGAGCACCGTGTGCGCGATCACCAGCGGCAGCACCCGGCCGTTGCGCCGGAACCACAGCGCGAACACCACGCCCATCACCGCGTTGCCCAGGAACGGGCCGAAGCCCTGGTAGAGGTGGTAGCTGCCGCGGAGCAGGGCGCTGGCCGCGATCATCGCCCACAGCGGCCAACCCATCCCGCGCAGCCGGGTGAGCAGGTAGGCCACCACGATGACCTCCTCGAGCACGGCGTTCTTCACCGCCTGCAGCACCAGCACCGGCGCCGTCCACCAATAGGTGCCCAGATCGGCCGCGACCACCTCGGCGGTGATGCCGAGCTGGCGGCCCAGGTAGTACAGGCCCAACCCGGGCAGCCCGATCACCGCGGCGAGGAAGCAGCCCTGCGCCAGGTCGCGCCCGGCCGGCCGGCCCCGGTCGCCCGAGCGGGCCGGCCAGGTCAGACCGATCCTGCGGGCGGCCTCGGTGAGCGAGCCGTGGCTGCCGGCCAGCAGCCAGATCACCAGCAGCACCGGTGCCAGGGTGAAGACGATGCCGACGAGTTGATAGGTGAGGTCGAGGTAGGGCCTGGGGCTCAGCGAGCCGTTCACGGTGACCTGCTGGCCGGCCAGCGGGCGGCCGGCGGTGAGCTTGGCGATCAGCGAGATGACGGCGTAGACGGCGGACTGGCCGAGGGAGAGGGCCAGCACGATGCCGATCTCCCAGCCGGTCCGGCGGTTCCGGCTCTGCCGGTCATCGGCCCGGTCGCCCGCCGGATCGTCCGGTCCGTGAGGGGGGACCGGAGAGATCTGCGGAGCGGGGTCGTCGCGCATGAGGCCAATCAACCAGACAATCGGGAGCAGGTGTCATCACGATGGGGCAGTGGCCGTCAGCGTCGACGGTCCGGTGCGGTGGAGGTGGATCATGGCGATCAGTGTTTTCGATCTGTTCTCGATCGGGATCGGGCCCTCGAGTTCGCATACGGTCGGCCCGATGCGCGCGGCGCTGATGTTCACCGAACGTCTCGCCGAGGAAGGCCTGACCGACCGGGTGCACCGGCTGCGCGCGGAGCTGTTCGGCTCGCTCGGTGCCACCGGTCACGGTCACGGCAGCGTGGGCGCCGTCGTGCTCGGGCTGATCGGTGAGCGTCCGGAGACGGTGGATGTCGACGCCGCCCCCGAACTGGTGGCGGCGATCCGGGCGAACGGCAAGCTGCCGTTGCCCGGCGGTGCCGCCGGCCGCTCGGTGATCGACTTCGTGGTGGACGACGACGTGGTGATGCACCGGCGTAAGGCATTGCCGTTGCATCCGAACGGGATGACCTTCGCGGCCTTCGCCGCCGACGGCGGTGAGCTGCTCTCGCGCACCTACTACTCGGTGGGCGGCGGATTCGTCGTCGGCGAGGGCGGCACCGGCATCGTCGCCGACCACACCCCGCTGCCGATGCCCTTCGACACCGCGGCCGAACTGCTCGAGCACGCCGGGTCCGCCGGTTGCTCGATCAGCGAGGTGATGCGGGCCAACGAGCGCACCTGGCGCAGCGACGCCGAGATCGACGAGGGACTGCTGCGCATCTGGGCGACCATGCGCGGCTGCGTCGACCGGGGCTGTGCCACGCCCGGTGTTCTGCCCGGCGGGTTGAAGGTGCCACGGCGCGCCCCCGTGCTGCACCGCCAGCTCACCGCCGAGGCCGGGCGATGGCACGACCCGCTGTACGCGATGGACTGGGTGAACCTGTACGCGCTGGCGGTGAACGAGGAGAACGCCGCCGGCGGGCGCGTGGTC
>DAIOVT010000562.1:0-2292 GCA_036758885.1 Kineosporiaceae bacterium | reverse complement strand
CAGAACTCCGGCGACCACCTGATCAAGCGGGTGATCGGTATGCCCGGCGACACCGTCAAGTGCTGCGACGCGCAGGGGCGGCTGCTGGTCAACGGGGTGCCGCTGGACGAGACCTACGTCTACCCCGGCGACCGGCCCAGCGAACTGGACTTCGCGGTCACCGTGCCCGCCGGCCACCTGTGGATGATGGGTGACCACCGCAGCGTCTCCAAGGACTCCCGGTACAACCCGCAGCAGCAGTTCGTGCCGCAGAGCGCCGTGGTGGGCAAGGCCTTCGCGGTGGTCTGGCCGTTCGACCGGATGTCCGGGCTGGGCAATCCGTCGGGCACCTTCGGCGTGGTGCCGGCCACCCCCGCCGAGCCGCTGCCCTCGAACAGCGGTGCGGCCGAACCGTCCGAAGCGTCCGTCGAGACCACGCCGTAGGCAGCCTCGATGAGTTCGTCGACGACCACCCGTCCGGCTCCGCGCCGAACCGCACGCCGGGTGCCGCCGCCGACGCTGCGCCTGGAACGGTCGCTGCTGCGCAGCGGGCACGTCCTGGTCGCCGGCATGGACGAGGTGGGCCGGGGGTCGCTGGCCGGCCCGGTCAGTGTCGGTGTGACGATCGTCGACCTGAGCACCCGCACCTCGCCGTCCGGGCTGCGGGACTCCAAGGACCTGAACCCGGCGGTGCGCGAGAGGCTGGTGCCCCGGCTGCGGCGCTGGGCGCTGGCCAGCGCGGTCGGACACGCCGAGCCCGAGGAGATCGACCGGTACGGCATCATCGCCGCGCTGCGGCTGGCCGGGCGCCGGGCCCTTGCCGAGTTGCCCGAACTGCCGACGATGATCGTTCTGGACGGCAAGCACAACTGGTTCGCGCTGCCCGGCGCGGCCGGTCCGGCGGTGCAGTTGCTGGGTGAGCAGCAGCAGTTCGAGCTGATCGACCTGCCTGCCCTCGAGGGGGTGACACCCGACCGGTTCGTGCGTGAGGCGCCGGCGCTGCCCGAGTTGGCGCACGAGCCGGAGGTGACGATGCTGATCAAGGCCGACCGGAAGTGCTCGTCGGTGGCCGCGGCGAGCGTGCTGGCGAAGGTGGAACGCGACGCGATCATGGTGCACCGCTCGCAGCAGCACCCTGCCTACGGGTGGGCGGGCAACAAAGGGTATTCGGCCCCCGAGCATTTCGAGGCGCTTCGTACCGTTGGTCCGTGCGCGCAACATCGGCTGTCGTGGAACATCACAGTCGAGCAGGGCAAGATGGTGGCCGACCTCAATTCAGTGATCGATACGGAGCGACAGGCCAGATGAGCGCCGAGGACCTGGAGAACTACGAGACCGAGATGGAGCTGCAGCTCTATCGCGAGTACCGCGACGTGGTCTCGCTCTTCAGCTACGTGGTCGAGACCGAGCGGCGCTTCTACCTGGCCAACCGGGTCGACCTGAACGTGCGCTCCTCCGGTGGCGAGGTCTACTTCGAGGTCACCATGAACGACGCCTGGGTGTGGGACGTCTACCGTCCGGCCCGGTTCGTGAAGTCGGTTCGGGTGGTCACCTTCAAGGACGTCAACGTCGAGGAACTCTCCAAGTCGGACTTCGAGCTCGGCAAGGACGGCGACTTCCCCGGCTGAGGTCCGGTCCGTCCCGGCCCCGGTCCGGTGTCCCGCTCGTGATGCGGGGCTCGTGACGAGCCGCTCGTTGCGTCCCCAGGTGCCCCGTCGCCGCAGTTGTCCACAGCCTTCAGATCCCTTGCTGCACAACAGGTCTCATTGCGGGTTGGCTGACCCGCGGAGGTGAGGTCGTGCGAGCGAGCGATGCGATCGGTGACTACGGAGAACGGCTGGCGGAGCGGTACCTGAGCGGCGAGGGGATGCAGATCCTCGACCGGCGCTGGCGCTGCCGCTACGGCGAACTCGATCTGGTCGCCCGGGACGGCGAGTGCCTGGTCGCCTGCGAGGTGAAGACCAGACGGTCGATCTCGGCGGTGCCGGCCCTGGAGTCGATCTCGGCGGCCAAGCTGGCGCGGCTTCGCCGGCTGACCGCGGCCTGGCTGGCGGACCGGGGGCAGGGCTACACCGACATCCGCATCGATCTGGTCGCGGTGACCATCCCCTCCCGCGGTGCGCCGGTGGTCGAGCACCTGACCGGGGTGGGCTGAGATGGCGCTGGGGCTGGCCACGGCCGTCGGGCTGGAGGGGCTGAGCGGGTATCTGGTGCAGGTCGAGGCGTACCTGGGCAGCGGTCTGCCCGCGTTCGTGATGGTCGGGCTTCCGGACGCCGCGGTCTCCGAGGCGCGCGACCGGGTGCGGGCGGCGC
>DAIOVT010000561.1:0-2295 GCA_036758885.1 Kineosporiaceae bacterium | reverse complement strand
TGGCTGCCCTGGTGGACGAACTGCTGGACGACGACCCCCGGCGCAAGCAGATGGTGATCGCCGGCCGGGAGCGGATCGAGCGGGATCTGGCCTGGGAGCACCAGGCCGTCAGGTACCTCACCGTGGTGCACGAGTTGGCCGGGAGGCCGTGATGACCGACAAGCAACAGCCCGCGCCGGTCCCGGCGCGGCCGGCGACGATCCTGCGGGCCCAGGCGATCTGGATCACGCTCTGCGTGATCCTCTCTCTGGCAGGGGCTTTCGCCTATCTGCAGATGGCGCCGGTGCGCTACCTGTCCGAGGTCACCGTGGTGCTCGAGGTGCAGGTGAGCCCGGGGACCACACCGGTTCCGCCGGCGATGGGCACCGAGAAACGGGTCGCCGCGTCGGGTCTGGTGCTCGACCGGGCCGCGGCGGCGCTAGGCACCAGCTCCGGCGTGCTGGACGAACAGATCGATGTCTCGGTGCCGCCCGATTCGAACCTGCTCGCCATCGACTGCACCGCGGCCACGCCCGAGGCCGCCCGCGGCTGCGCCCAGGCGGTGGCCGAGGCGTACGTGGTGCACCGCAACCAGGGAGTGCGCGGTGGGCCGGCCGCCAACCTGCGCGCCTCGATCGTCACCGACGCGGGGCTGCCTGGTGCACCGAAGGGTCATTCCGCCGCGACCACGCTGGGGCTGGCCGCCGCCGCGGGTCTGGCGCTCGGCCTGCTGCTGGCCTTCGCCCGTGAACTGGCCGGCGACCAGGTGCGTGGCCGAGCTGACCTGTTGCGGTTCGGTGGCGTCCAGACCCTGGCCGAGATCCCCAGGGCCCGAAGGCGTTTCGCTCCGGGCCGCCGGCTCCGCGGTGGCGCCGGGCAGGGTGCCGCCGGCCCGGCCGGGGCGGTGTGCGTCGTCCGCAGCGAACCAGCCGGCCGTGCCGCCGAGAGCTACCGTTTCCTCAAGGTGCGGCTCGAGGTGCGTACCGGCGATCTCGCCGGACGCATCGTGATGGTGACCGCTCCGCGGTCGGGGGCCCGCCGTCCGACGACCGCGCTCAACCTGGCCGCCGCGATCGCCGAGGGCGGTGAGCCGGTGGTGCTGGTGGACGCCGACCTCGATGCGCCGATGCTCTCGCGTAACCTCGGCGGGGTGCGGGTCGCCGGTCTGCGTGACGTGCTCGCCGGCACCGTGCAGCCCGATCAGGTGCTGCTGCCCACCGAGGTGCCGGGGGTGCGGCTGCTCGGTGCGGGTTCGAGTCCGGTGGCCCTGCAGACCCGGGTGGACGCGCGGCAGGTGGCGCCGGTGCTGCGATCGCTGGCCGGTGACGGCGCGGTCGTCGTCGTCGATGCGGGAGCGGTTCTCGGCTCGTCGGACACCCTGGCCATGGTCGGGGCCGGGGATCTGGTGCTGCTGGTCGTGAGCGCCCGCCGAACGCGCCGCCAGGACGTCGCCCGGGCCTGCGAGGAGCTGGCCGCCGCGGGGATTCCGCAGCCGCTCGCCGTCCTCGAGGACGTGGTCGGCAGGGGCGGCGCCACCGGCGCGGCGATGCCGATCGTGCGCGGGCCGGTGCCGATCGCGCGCGGACCGGTGCCGATCGTGCGTGGGCCGATGCCGGAACGTCCGTCCGGGGAGGGTGCCCGCACCTCCGGTCCCGGCACTGCCGATCCCGGCACCCCCGATCCTGGCCCTGTGCGCTATCCGGAACCCCCGGTGCCGACCAGGACCATCGACCGGGTCAACGGCAGCGCGGCCTGGGCGTCGAGGCTGAAGCCCGCGACGACCCGAGCGATCGAACTGCGCAGACAAGACCCCTGATGCCGGCCGGGCCGGTGCGCCGGCTGCTGCTCGCCGGGCTGCTGCTGATGTTGTTCGCGGCGGCCGGGCTGTTCTGGTCCCTCCGGGGCGGGCCGCCTCCCGGGCAGCCGGAGGGATCGGCAGGTGACTCGCCGGCGCCGAGCGTCCCGGGGTCGGGCGTGCTGGCGCCGAGCATGCCGGCGCTGGGCGTGAAACCCGCTCTCGGCGTGCGGGTTCAGGGCAATCGCTTCGTGGACCCGGCCGGCCGGCCGCTGCGGTTGACCGGGTTCAACCTCTCCGGTGCCGAGTACGCCTGCATCGAGGGCCGGAAGGTCTTCGACACCCACAGCGGTCTGCTGGACGCATCGGACATCGCCGCGATGCGTTCCTGGAGCGGCGCGAACGTGGTGCGGCTGAACCTGAACGAACACTGCTGGCTCGGTGTCGGCGGCTACGAGGCGGTGCGCGGAGCGCCCTACCGCGCGGCGATCCGCGACGCGGTGACGACGCCGAACGCGGCC
>DAIOVT010000560.1:0-2310 GCA_036758885.1 Kineosporiaceae bacterium | reverse complement strand
AATACGTTCCGATCACCGCGACGGTCTTCCGCGAGGGGCACGACGCGGTGGCCGCGACCGCGGTGCTGACCCGCCCCGACGGCATCGAGCACTCCCGGGCCCGGATGCGTTCGCTCGGCGCCGGGCTCGACCGGGTCGGCGCCGAACTGGCCGCCGACAGCGAGGGCGACTGGACCTTCCGGGTCGAGGGCTGGAGCGACCCCTATGCCACCTGGGTGCACGACGCCGTGATCAAGATCGAGGCGGACGTCGACGTCGAGCTGATGCTCGAGGAGGGCGCCCGGGTGCTCGAACGTGCCCTGGACGCCGGCTGCGGTGGCGACGAGGCGGGCATCCAGGTGCTCCGCGACGCGATCGCGGTGCTGCGCGACGCCGGCCGTGCGGTGCCCGAGCGGCTGGCCGCCGGTGTCGGGCCGGACGTCGAGGCGGTGCTCACCGAGTGGCCGCTGCGCGAGCTGGTCTCCGCCTCCGCCGAGTACCCGCTGACCGTGCAGCGCAGACTCGCCGGGTTCAGCGCCTGGTACGAGCTCTTCCCGCGCTCGGAGGGCGCGCATCTGGCGGACGGCGGCGACGGCCGGCAGCGCTGGGTCTCGGGCACCTTCGCCCAGGCCGCCGAGCGGCTGCCCGCGGTCGCCGAGATGGGTTTCGACATCGTCTACCTGCCGCCGATCCACCCGGTCGGCCGGATCAACCGCAAGGGACCGAACAACACCCTCACCCCCGGCCCGGACGACCCCGGCTCGCCGTGGGCGATCGGCGCCGAGGAGGGCGGCCACGACGCCGTGCACCCCGACCTGGGCACGATCGAGGACTTCGACGCCTTCGTCGCCCGGGCGCGGCAGAACGGGCTGGAGGTGGCTCTCGACCTGGCCCTGCAGTGTGCCCCCGACCACCCCTGGGCCAAGGATCACCCGGAGTGGTTCACCACCCGCGCGGACGGCACGATCGCCTACGCCGAGAACCCGCCGAAGAAGTACCAGGACATCTACCCGATGAACTTCGACAACGACTTCGACGGCCTCGCCGCCGAGGTCCTGCGGGTCTGCGAGCAATGGATCGCGCACGGGGTCACCGTGTTCCGGGTGGACAACCCGCACACCAAACCGGTGGCGTTCTGGGAGTGGCTGATCGGCCGGGTCAACGCCGAGCACCCCGAGGTGATCTTCCTGGCCGAGGCGTTCACCCGCCCGGCGATGATGCACACCCTGGGCAAGGTCGGCTTCCACCAGTCCTACACCTACTTCACCTGGCGCACCGGCTCGCAGGAGCTGCGCGAGTACCTCACCGAGCTCTCCGGCACCGCCGCCGACTACATGCGGCCGAACTTCTGGCCGAACACCCCCGACATCCTGCACGAGTTCCTGCAGTACGGCGGGCCGGCCGCGTTCAAGCTGCGCGCCGTGCTGGCCGCCACGATGAGCCCGAACTGGGGCATGTACTCCGGCTACGAGCTGTGCGAGCACGTCGCGGTGCGGCACGGCAGCGAGGAGTACCTGGACAGCGAGAAGTACCAGTACCGGCCGCGGGACTGGGCCTCCTACGCCCCGGGCGGGCACAACGAGCACCGCTCGATCGCCGGCTACATCGCCCGGCTCAACCAGATCCGCCGCGAGCACCCGGCGCTGCAGACGTTGCGCAACATCGCCTTCCACGACGTCGAGGACCCCTCGTTCATCGCCTACTCGCGCCGGCTGCCGGCCGCACTCAGCCCGACCGGTACCGAGGACACCCTGATCGTGGTGGTCAACCTCGACCCGCACAGCACCCGGGCCAGCATGCTGACCCTCGATCTGCCCGCGCTGGGCGTGGACTGGTCGGGGTCGATCGCGGTCGAGGACCTGTTCACCGGCGAGGTCTACACCTGGTCGGAGCGCAACTTCGTCAGACTCGACCCGCACCACCAGCCGGCCCACGTCCTGCACGTCCGCCGGCTCTCGTAGCCGGCCACCGAACGCACCGACACCCGAAAGGACAACGACGTCGATGAAGGGGCTGGAACTCGCCGGTCCGGGGCTGACCAACGATCCGCTCTGGTACCGCAAGTCGGTCTTCTACGAAGTACTGGTGCGGGCCTTCGCCGATTCCACCGGATCGGGGTCGGGCGACTTCAACGGGCTGATCTCGAAGCTGGACTACATCTCCTGGCTCGGGGTCGACGTGATCTGGCTGCCGCCGTTCTACGCCTCGCCGTTGCGCGACGGCGGCTACGACATCAGCGACTACCAGGCGGTGCTGCCCGAGTACGGCACCCTGCCGGACTTCTCGGAGTTCGTCTCGGCGGCGCACGAGCGCGGGCTGCGGGTGATCACC
>DAIOVT010000559.1:0-2380 GCA_036758885.1 Kineosporiaceae bacterium | reverse complement strand
AAGGAACGCATCGTGCCGCTGGGTTCCTACGCGCGCGCCGCCGTGGACACGTATCTGACCCGTGTGCGCCCCGCCCTCGCCGCCAAGGGTCGCGCCTCGGCCCGGCTCTTCCTCGGGGCGCGAGGCGCCCCGCTCTCCCGCCAGAGCGCGTGGCTCGTCATCCGCGCGGCAGCCGAGAGCGCCCAGATCACCGTGGACGTATCGCCGCACACGCTGCGGCACTCGTTCGCGACGCATCTGCTCGAGGGCGGCGCCGACGTCAGGGTCGTCCAAGAGCTGCTCGGCCACGCCTCGGTGACGACCACCCAGATCTACACCCTGGTCACGGCGGACACTCTGCGTGAGGTCTATGTTGCGGCGCACCCGCGGGCGCTGACCGCTGCGGGGGTGGATCGCTGACCATCACCGGTGGCCCGGATCGTGCGGTGGATCACACCCGGAGCGTTCCTGGTCCCTTTCGGATCACCCGGGATCTCCCCGGATCATGGCGCGCTGAAAGGGACAGAACGACCCTCCGCTGTGACTCGCGTGGCGGGTGTGACAGGTGGTGATTGATGTGTTCCGGTGCCCGGCGACGCGCCGATCAACGTCGTTCGATCCCTTCGACGGGCGGGGGAGGATTGAGCCACCACGGCTCGCCCGACGGCCGTGCGGGAAGGTGATTCAGACGTGGCCCAGCCGACAACCGACACGGGGATTCCTCGCCCGTCACTGAGCGTGCTCGACGTGACGGACAACGCTGTCACCGCCGCCGAAGCCGGTCTGGCCGCCGGGGGAACCGGGCCGACCGGGCGTCCGATGCCCAATTTCCCGACACCACCGACGCTCGCCGGGCACGGCCCGGCGCGGATCATCGCGATGTGCAACCAGAAGGGTGGCGTCGGCAAGACCACCACCACGATCAATCTGGGCGCCGCGCTCGCCGAGTACGGACGTCGGGTGCTGCTGGTCGACTTCGACCCGCAGGGAGCGCTGTCCGTGGGGCTGGGCATCAACCCCCATGAGCTCGACCTGACCGTCTACAACCTGCTGATGGACCGCAGCACCGGCGTCCGCGACGTGATCCGGCAGACCAACGTGCCGAACCTCGATCTGCTGCCGGCCAACATCGACCTCTCCGCCGCCGAGGTGCAACTGGTCACCGAGGTCGCCCGTGAGCAGGTGCTGGCCCGGGTGCTGCGCCCGGTGCTCGACGACTACGACGCGATCCTGATCGACTGCCAGCCCTCGCTCGGTCTGCTCACCGTCAACGCGTTGACCGCCGCGCACGGCGTGGTGATCCCGCTGGAGTGCGAGTTCTTCGCGCTGCGCGGGGTGGCCCTGCTGGTGGAGACGATCCAGAAGGTCAAGGACCGGCTCAACCCGGGCCTCGAGGTCGACGGCATTCTGGCGACCATGTACGACCCGCGCACGCTGCACAGCCGCGAGGTGGTGGCCCGGGTGGTCGAGGCGTTCGGCGACCAGGTGTTCCACACCGTGATCGGCCGCACCATCAAGTTCCCCGACGCGACCGTCGCGGCCGAGCCGATCACCACCTATGCGTCCTCGCACGCCGCGGCCTACGCCTACCGACTGCTCGCCCGCGAACTGATCGCTCGAGGTGACGCCGCCTGACCGGGTCGGGGACACTGCGGGTGTGATCGACCAGATTGCCGAGCCCGTGGCCGAGTCGGCTTCCGGGCCGGCTACCGGGCCGCAGGAGCCGGCGCCGCGCCGTCCGGGCGGGTTCGAGGTACACCTCGACCAGTTCGAGGGCCCCTTCGACCTGCTGCTCGGGTTGATCTCCAAGCACAAGCTGGACGTCACCGAGATCGCCCTGGCCCAGGTCACCGACGAGTTCGTCAGCTGGATCCGGGAGCGCGGCAAGGACTTCGACCTCGGCGAGGCGAGCGAGTTCCTGCTGATCGCGGCCACCTTGCTGGACCTGAAGGCGGCCCGGTTGCTGCCCGCCGCCGAGGTCGAGGACGACGAGGACCTGGCCCTGCTCGAGGCCCGCGACCTGCTGTTCGCCCGGCTGCTGCAGTACCGGGCGTTCAAGGACGTCGCGGCGGTCTTCTCGCAGCGCATCGCGCAGGAGTCGCGCCGGGCGCCACGGGTGGTCGGCCTGGAACCACAGTTCGCCGACCTGTTGCCCGAACTCGTGCTCGGCATCACCCCGGAGCAGCTGGCCATGATCGCGGCCCGGGCACTGCAGCCGAAACCGGTACCGACCGTGGGGCTGGAGCATCTGCATGCGCCGCCGGTCAGCGTCCGGGAGCAGGCCGCCCTGATCGTCGGCCGGTTGCGGCGCACCCGGTCGGCGAGCTTCCGGGTACTGATCGCCGACGCCGACGCGACCCTGGTGGTGGTGGCCCGGTTCCTGGCCCTGCTCGAGCTCTTC
>DAIOVT010000558.1:0-2381 GCA_036758885.1 Kineosporiaceae bacterium | reverse complement strand
ACGTGTCGGCCGGGGTCGCGAGCGCGCCTACTCCTACTTCCTCTACCCGCCGGAGCGGCCGCTCACCGAGACCGCCTACGACCGGCTCTCGACGATCGCCCAGCACACCGAACTCGGTGCCGGCACCCAGGTGGCGATGAAGGACCTCGAGATCCGCGGCGCCGGAAACCTGTTGGGCGGTGAGCAGTCCGGGCACATCGCCGGGGTCGGCTTCGACCTGTACGTGCGCATGGTCGGCGAGGCGGTTGCCGAGTTCAAGGGCGAGGCCACCGAGGAACTGGCCGAGATGAAGGTCGAGCTGCCGATCGACGCGCACCTGCCGCACACCTACGTGCCCTCGGAACGGTTGCGGCTGGAGGCCTATCGCAAGATCGCCGAGGTGGGGGCCGCCGAGGAACTCGACGCGGTGCGTGCCGAACTGGTCGACCGGTACGGGCCGATCCCGGCACCGGTGGAACGGCTGCTCGCGGTTGCGGCCTTCCGGCTGCTGGCCCGCCGGGCGGGGCTCACCGACGTCGCCGCGGCCGGCAACCAGATCCGGTTCGGTCCGGTCGACCTGCCCGAGTCGGCGCAACTTCGCCTGAAGCGTCTCTACCCGGGCTCACTGGTCAAACCGGCGATGCACAGCATGCTGGTGCCGCGGCCGATGACCGCCCGGGTGGGCGGCAGACCGCTCGCCGACGAGGCCCTGCTCACCTGGGCGAGCGGCGTCGTCGAGGCGGTGCTGCTCGGCTCGGTGGCGGCCGCCGCAACCCAGGCCGGTGGCTCCCGCTGACCGCCCGCTAGCATGGCCGCGACGTCACGCCGAAAGGGAATCCCGTGCACCGTTCTGCCGTAGCAGCCGCGCTCGGTCTCACCGTGCTCGCCTCGGCCCTGTCCGGATGCGGCGCCGACGATGCCGGCGCGGCCGCCACCATCGACGGCAATCGGATCCCGGTCTCCGAGGTGCAGGACGCGGTCACCGATCTGAGCACCTTCACCGGTCAGCCGATCACCCAGCAGGATGCCCTGTTCCTGCTGCTGGTCGAGCCCGCGGTGACCCAGGCGGCCGATGCGGCCGGGGTCGGCGTGAGCGCCGATGACGCCCGGGTCCAGTTCGAGAACAGGGTGGCCTCGCCCAGTGAGGGTGCGATCGTCGCGATGCGTGCCAGCGGCGCCCTGACCAAGATCAATAATCTCGGTGAGGACCGGGCCAAGCCCGTGGTCGACAGCATTCTGAAGACCCTGCGCGCCGCCAACATCGACGTCAGCCCGCGGTTCGGCAGCTTCGATCCGAATCAGCTGCTGATCGTTCCGGCGCAGGAGGACTGGATCAAGCCCTCGCCGTCCGGAAGTGCCTCCGCGGGTGCCGAACAGAACCAGCAGAGCCCGGAGCAGGGCACCGAACAGACCCCCGCGCCCGAGACCGGGCAGACCCCGGTGCCGACCCAGGCGCCGAGCGCCTCGGTCAGTCCCTGAGCCGCGGCGTCCCAGAACTTCTGATGTCGTCCGCAGCGCCCGCACCCGGCGATCGCGCCGCCGATCCCGGACGCATCGCGCTGCTGGTGATCAGCCCGAGGACGGCGCCCGGCCTGCTCAGCTGGCCGGCCTGGCAGGTGCTTCAGCAGGCCGACACCGTGTACGCGGCCGACCTCGACCCGGCCTGGTCGAACGCACTCGAGGAGGCCGGTGTCGCGGCCGAGGATCTCGGTCCGGATCTCGGTCCGGATCTCGGTTCGGATCTCGGTTCGGCTCAGGGTGCCGGGCAGCGGGCCGGCCGGCTGCTCGAGGCCACCGACGGCGGCCGCACCGTGGTCTGGTTCGGTTCCGCGGACGGCGACCCCGGGCTCACCGACGCGCTGGCCGAACACCTGGCCCGGCGCGCGGTGGCGGCCGCGCCGCCGGCGGTGGAGCTGATCACCGGCTCGCACGACGTCCCGGGTTCGCGGCTGCTCGACCTGATCGCCGTGATGGACCGGCTGCGCTCGCCCGGTGGCTGCCCCTGGGACGCCGAGCAGACCCACCACAGCCTCGCGCCCTACGCCCTGGAGGAGGCCCGCGAGGTGGTCGAGGTGATCGAGGCGGCCGCCGACGACGAGGGGATCGACCGGGAGGATCTGGTCGAGGAACTCGGAGACCTGTTGCTACAGGTGGCTTTTCACGCCCGGGTGGGGCAGGAGCACCCGAGTGACCCGTTCGACGTCGACGACGTCGCGGCGGGGATCGTGGCCAAGCTGATCCGCCGGCACCCGCACGTCTTCGCCGACGTCCGGGCCGACACCCCCGATCAGGTCTCGGCCAACTGGGAAGAGATCAAGGCCGTCGAGAAGGCCGAGAAGGCCGCCCGCCGGGCCGCCCGGACGGGTTCGGTGCCGCAGGGTCGCGGTGCCGCGGGGACGCCG
>DAIOVT010000557.1:0-2388 GCA_036758885.1 Kineosporiaceae bacterium | reverse complement strand
GCTGATCCTCTCCCAGGCCGACTTCCAGGCCACCTACAGCGAGGTGCCGCTGTACTTCCGCGACCGCTCGGGCAGCTATCTGGTGCCTGACCTGCGCTGGTTCCCGTTCAACTCCTCGCCGACCGTGGTGGTCGCCGCGCTGCTCGAGGGGCCGGTGCCCTGGCTGCGCAGTGCCGTCTCCGAGGACGTCGCCCGCGACTACGCCAGGCGCAGCGCCGCCGCCCGGGTGGGTACCGACAAGGACCAGAGCGAGGACGTGGCCGGGGTCGCCGGGTCGCTGTTCTCGCTGACCGTGAACGGCGCCCAGTCCGACGGCGCGGTGATCGACGTCGACCTCAAGCGGGAAGCGCTGCAGGCCACACCGCAGCAGCGGCAGGTGCTCTACGCCCAGGCCCGGGCCACCCTGCTGGCGGCGGCCAGGATGCTCGACTTCGCGGGCAACGAGGTGCGGCTGACCGTCGAACGGGCCCAGTTCGAGGTGCCGCTGAACGCGGTCGCGCCGATGCGCCTGCCTGACGACATCCGGGCCGACAACCGGGCGGTCGCCCTGGATCCGGCCTTCCGGCTGGTCCGGCTGGTCGGACGGCGGCAGCAGCCGATCGCCGGTCTGCCGGTGTTCTCGGCCTCGGCGAGCCATCCTGTCGCGGCGCCGCTGGGCGACTCCGGGTTCGCGATGCTGTCGGCCTACCGCACCCGGTTGCTCACCGTCGCGGCGGGGGAGCAGACGCACGAGCGGGTGCGTGGCACCGCACTGACCGGCCCCTCGTACGACGTGCACGGCTGGGTCTGGACCACGGAAGCGGCCAACCAGGGCACGGTGCTGGCGGTCGATCCGCGCGCGGTCGATGCCCCGGCGGTTCGGGTGAGCGCCTCCTGGCTGCGCGGATACCGGATCGACGCCCTGCGGATCAGTCCCGAGGGGGCCCGGGTGCTGATCGTCGGTACGCACAGCGGCACCCCGGTCGCCCAGGTCGCAGGTGTGGTCCGGCGGGCCGACGGGACGCCGGTCGAGCTGACCGCGCCGACGTCGGTGATCGGTGATCTCACCTCGGCGATGTCGGGTTCATGGCAGGACCCGAGAACCGTGCTGGTGCTCGGAACCCGTACCGGCGAGGCGGTCCGCACCGTCTGGCGGGCCCAGGTCGGTGGCGAACTGACGGCGGCGCTGCAGGTGCCGGCGGCGCTCAGCATCAGTGCTGCCGGATCGCCCTACGAGCTGTGGGTGCAGACCCCGTCGGGTGCGGCGATCCAGTCGGGCGCAGGCTTGCTGGCGGTGCCGGGAATGAACTGGGCGACCGTTCCCGGCTGATCCCCGTGGTTCGTGCACTTCTGCATGATCACGTTCTTGCTTGATCATGGTTCTGCCTGGTCGCTTCTCTGCGTGGTCGCGCTGGCGTGGTCGTGGTCGGCTCGTGACGAGCCGGTCGTCACGAGCACTGGGCTGTGGATCGTTGGGTTGTCCACAGGCGGGGCCGGCCGCGGGGCGGTGGTGAAGCGTCCTCGTTCACCCTGGGCCGATGAGTCCAGCGACACCCGAGCCAGCGACACCCGACCCAGCGACACCCGTCCCAGCGACACCCGTCCCGGCGATGCACGACCCGAGCCTCCCGCCGGCCCCGAGCGGCAGGGCGCTGATCCCGGCCCTGCGCTCGATGTTCTCGCCGCTGGCGGAGTTGCTGCTGCCCTACGCCTGCCTGGGCTGCCGTCATGCCGGTGAGTCCCTGTGCCCGCGCTGCGCCGAGCCGCTCCGGGCGCCGGCGGTGCGGGTGCGTGCGGGGCCCGGGGAATGGCCGGAGCTGCGGCGGCACGGCATCGACGAGATCGTCTCGGTCACCGAGTACGACCAGCATCTGGCCACGCTGATCCACGCATGGAAGGACGGCGGCCGGCTGGAGCTGACCCCGATCCTGGGGCAGGCCCTGGCCCGCTCGGTGGACCTGCTGCGCCGTTCCCCCAGCTCTTCGGGCTCCTCTGCTGCTTCCGGAACTTCTGCTGCGTCGGGCAACGCTCCGCTGCTGCTGGTCCCGGTGCCCTCCTCACGTTCCGGCGTGCGCAGGCGAGGGGTGGACGTCGTGCACCAGCTCGCCCGAACGGCTGCCGCCCGATTGCGGACCGGCGGTGACAGCGTGCGTGCGGCCGCGGTGCTTCAGCAGCGGGCCGGGGTGCTCGATCAGGCGGGTCTGGATCGTGCCGCACGCGCCCGGAACGTCGGTGCCGCGTTCGCCGTCCGTCACGAGCAATGGCGTCGGGTGAGCGCCGCGTTGATGCGCGACATCGTCAGGGCCGGCGTGGCCGAGGCGCACATCGTGGTCGTGGACGACGTGGTCACCACCGGATCCAGCGCCGCCGAAGCGGTTCGGGCATTGCGTGCGGCGCTGAGAGAGGACC
>DAIOVT010000556.1:0-2405 GCA_036758885.1 Kineosporiaceae bacterium | reverse complement strand
ACCGGGAGACCGTCTCGCTCGGCGACGTGCTGCGCAGCCAGGCGGCGCGCAAGACCGGGCACCCGATGGTGATGGGTGTCGGCAAGGACGTGGAGGGCGGCTACGTGGTGGCCAACCTGGCGAAGATGCCGCACCTGCTGGTGGCCGGCGCCACCGGCGCGGGCAAGTCGAGCTTCGTCAACTCGATGATCACCTCGATCCTGATGCGGGCCACGCCCGACGAGGTGCGCCTGGTGATGGTCGACCCGAAGCGGGTGGAACTGACCGCGTACGAAGGTGTTCCGCATCTGATCACGCCGATCATCACCAGCCCGAAGAAGGCCGCCGAGGCGCTGCAGTGGGTGGTCAAGGAGATGGACACCCGCTACGACGACCTGGCCGCGTTCGGGTTCAAGCACGTCGACGACTTCAACGCCGCGGTGCGTGAGGGCAAGGTCACCCCGCCGGCGGGCAGCGAGCGCAAACTGGTGCCTTACCCGTACCTGCTGGTGATCGTCGACGAACTGGCCGACCTGATGATGGTCGCCCCCCGGGACGTCGAGGACGCGATCGTCCGGATCACCCAGCTGGCCCGGGCCGCGGGTATTCACCTGGTGCTGGCCACCCAGCGGCCGAGCGTCGACGTGGTCACCGGTCTGATCAAGGCCAATGTGCCCAGCCGGATGGCCTTCGCCACCAGCTCGATCACCGACTCGCGGGTGGTGCTCGACCAGCCGGGCGCGGAGAAGCTGATCGGCCAGGGTGACGCACTGTTCCTGCCGATGGGCTCGAGCAAGCCGATGCGGGTGCAGGGCGCCTGGGTCACCGAGAGCGAGATCCATGCGGTCGTCGCGCACGTGAAGGGCCAGCTGGCCCCGGTGTACCGGCAGGACGTCGCCGCTCCGGTCGAGCGCAAGGTGGTCGACGACGACATCGGCGACGACCTCGACCTGCTGCTGCAGGCGGCCGAGCTGGTGGTGAACACCCAGTTCGGGTCGACCTCTATGCTGCAGCGCAAGCTGCGTGTCGGTTTCGCCAAGGCCGGCCGGTTGATGGACCTGCTCGAGTCGCGTGGCGTGGTGGGCCCGAGCGAGGGCAGCAAGGCCCGCGACGTGATGGTCAAGCCCGACGAGCTGGCCTCGACGCTGGCCCTGATGAAGGGTGAGGATGTGCCGGAGTCAGACGACGCCCCGGCGTATCGATCGGCAGAGGACTCGGCGGACACCGCAGCGAACGATTCGGCCGATGATTCAGCGGGGGCAACCAGCGATGAATGGGAAACCCCGAGATGAGCACTGAGGGCCGATCCGAGTCACTCGAGCCGGCAGCGCCGCTGCACCTGCTCGTGTGGGACGCCCCGAACATCGACATGACCCTCTCGAACGTGATCGGGAGCCGGCCGACGCCGAGCTCCCGGCCACGGTTCGACGCCGTGGCCCGATGGTTGCTGGCCGGGGCCGAGGCCTCGTCTCAGGACGGCGTGGCCGAGGTCGAGGGCTGTGTGTTCGTCAACGTGCCGCCCGGCGGCGCGGTCTCGATGCGCGGCTGGATCGAGGCGATCCGTTCGTTCGGCTACTCGGTCTTCGCCCGGCCGAAGCTCGGCCCGGACGACGACGTCGACTCCGACATGCTCGACCACATCGAGGCCCGGGCCGGTACCGGACGCCTCGAGCGTCTGGTGGTCGCCAGCGGCGACGGACGCAACTTCGCCGAGCCGCTGGAGAAGCTGGCCCGCAACGGCGTCGAGGTCGCGGTGCTGTCCTTCTCCGAGGTGGCCGGTTACGCCCAGGAGTCCGACGTCCTCGACTTCGTCGACCTCGAGGACGTGCCCGGCGCGTTCATCAGTCCGCTGCCCAGGGTGCGGCTGGACAACCTGCCCGCGTCCGGCGCCTGGCTTCCGCCGACCCGGCCGATGTCGGCACTGCTGGAGGAGCAGCAAGGCTGACTCACAGATCGGTCTACGCTGGCGTGCGTGTCGCCCACCCGATCTGTCGCGCTGGTCTCTCTGGGCTGTTCCCGCAACGACGTCGACTCCGAGGAGTTGGCCGGCCGGCTGGCTGCCGCCGGATGGCATCTGGTGGCCGACGCCGCCGAGGCCGACGTCGCCGTGGTGAACACCTGCGGCTTCATCGAACAGGCCAAGAAGGACTCGATCGACACCCTGCTCGAGGCGGCCGACCTGCGCGACGACGTGCAGAGCCGGACCCGGGCCGTGGTCGCCGTCGGGTGCCTGGCCGAGCGGTACGGCTCGGAGCTGGCCGAGCAGCTGCCGGAGGCGGACGCCGTTCTCGGGTTCGACTCCTACCCTCAGCTGGCGACGCATCTCAGCGAGATCCTCGAGGGGCGCCGTCCTGCCTCGCACACCCCTCGTGACCGGCGCCGGCAGCTGCCGATCTCGCCCGTCGACCGGCAGGCTGCCCGCCGTG
>DAIOVT010000555.1:0-2421 GCA_036758885.1 Kineosporiaceae bacterium | reverse complement strand
TCAGATCGTCCGGGTAGGGCACGGCGACGGTGGTCGCGTCCTGCCCGTCGCCGGTGGCGTTCGCCGCACGAACGGTGAGCGTGTACCGCTCACCGTTGGTCAGACCGGTGAAGGTGCAGGTGCGCGGGGTGGCCGGGGTGGTGCAGGTCCGGGTGGGCAGGCCGAAGTCGCCGGGCACGGCCTCGGCGGTGTAGCCGGTGACCGGTGAGCCGCCGTCCTGCAGCGGTGGCGACCAGGTCAGCTCGATCCGGGAGTTCCCGCCGGCGGCGACCAGCGCCGTCGGCGGTGACAGCGCCGGCGGGCAGCCCGGCGTCGCATCGGTTCGGGTCGACGAGGTCCAGGTGCCCGATCGGGCGCCCACGCTCAGCGCCACGCCGCCCGCCGGCACCGTCACGGTCACGGAAGTACCGGTGATCCCGGTCGCCAGGGCCGAGCCACCGGAGTCGAAGACGTCGTAACCGATGCCCGCCGGGGTGCCCGGGGCCGGGGTCCAGGTGACCTCGCAGGTGGTGTTCGTGGCCCGGGACGCCGCGACCGCGGTGGGTGCGTAGCCGGTCAGATCGGTGCTGGTCAGGTTCATCGCACCGTCGGTGTGCGCGGTGAAGGCGGCCCCGGCCAAGGCCAGGGCGAGGGCCGCGGCGATCGTCGAGCCCACGGCAAGAACAGCCCGCCAGTCACGACGATCCTGCGCGCGACCGCTCACCTACCCCGCCCCCTCCTGCTGGGGAAGGGGATCGGCAGACGGGGGCTGACATGTAGATCCTGGCACTCAGCCGCGGGCCGACCGGGTGAGCCGGTTCACCCGGTTCACCCGATCGGCCCGTGCGCCGGGCGTCAGGGCCGGATCGGTGCCGGGATCAGTGCCGGCCGCGCCGGACCCGCAGATAGTCCGAGATCACGTACCCGCCGAGCCGCTCGGGCGAGGCGGTGAACACCCGGCCGCCGTTGCGCCGGGCGACCGCGTCGATGAACCGGGCCAGGCCCGGGTCCTCACCGAGCATGAACACGTTGATCGCGGCTCCGTACCGGGTCAGTGCGTCCACCTCGGCCAGGGTGGCCAGCACCGTCTCCCGGCTGGGCGGCCACTCGAAGTGGGCGTGGCCGCCCTCCAGGTGTGCGGTCGGCTCGCCGTCGGTCACCACCAGCACCACCGGCTCGGCCTCGTTGTGCCGGCGCAGATGCCGCATCGCCAGGCTCAGCGCGTGCTGCAGGTTGGTGCCCTGCACGAAGTCGGGTTCGACGACGGCCAGTTCGCGGATGCTCAACGGCATCGCGTGCCGGCCGAACCCGATGATCTGCACGGCGTCCTGCGGGAACCGGGTGGCGGCCAGGTGGGCCAGGGCCAGCGCCGTCTGTTTCATCGGCGCCCACCGGCCTTCGGCGATCATCGAGAACGACAGGTCCACGCACAGCGCCACCGCGGCACCGGCCCGGCGTTCGGTCTCGATCACCTCGAAGTCGTCGACCGTCAGCGCCACGCCGCCGTGCCCCGACCCGTCGCCAGGGTGCTCTATCACGTTGCGCCGCACCGCGTTCGAGACGGTACGCACGACGTCCAGCGGCTGGCTGTCGCCGAACTCCCAGCCGCGCGAGGCACCGGTCGGCTCGCCCGCCGCGCCGGCGTCCCGCTGGTCGTGGTCACCCTGGCGGCGGCCGGTCAGCTCGGCGAAGACCCGCTCCAGGGCGGCCTGGCCGAGCTGCCGGATCGCCTTGGGCGAGAGGGTCACCTCCTCGGTACTGCCGGTCAGCCAACCCTGTTCGCGCAGTTCACGTGCCAGCTCGCGCAGCTCACGGATCGACTGCGCCGAGGAGGCGCCGAGGGCGCGCTCGACGGTGTCGACGTCGACGTCGTCCAGGGTGGCGCCCGGCCGGTCCTGGCCGAGGGCGTCGATCACGGCGTCGAGATCGGCCAGTTCGCCCAGTGCGCCGGTGGCCGAGCCGTAGTCCAGACCGCCCGGTCCCTGCATGCGCTCGCCGCCGCGCCAGGGCAGGTCGGGTCGCAGCGACTGCAGCATGTCGTTCATCCGGGCCAGCTCCGCGGACAGCGCCGGGTCGCCGAGAGCGCCCGCCATCAACTGCGAGAGCTCCTCACGCTGCTGCGGGGTGAGCGAGTTCATCAGCCGCTGGGCGGCGGCCGCGCGCCGGGCCAGCGACTCGATCAGTTCGTCGATGTTCTGCGGGTCGTCCTCGAACAGCTCGCCGTGCCGTTCCATGAAGGAGGCGAAGTCGGCCTCGGTGTCCTCGCCCCGGGAATGCTTGTCCAGCAACGCGTTCAGGTCCGACAGCATCTCCCGGACCCGCTCCATGGCGGCCTGCTGCTCGGCCGAGCCCTGGCCCGGCTGCATCCCCTGCAGGGCGTTGCGGATACCGACGCCGACTTCGCCGAGTTCATGGACCGGCACGGCGCGATGTTTCCCGAGG
>DAIOVT010000554.1:0-2440 GCA_036758885.1 Kineosporiaceae bacterium | reverse complement strand
GGCCAACCTGGCCCGGCTGGACGCCGCCGACATCCGCTCCGAGGCCCGCACCGCGGGCCGCCGGATCGACGAGGCGCTGGACCGGGTCGGGCTGCTCGCCGCGGCCGGCAAGCGGTACCGCGCCTACTCGCTCGGCATGCGGCAGCGGCTGGCGATCGCCGGCGCCCTGCTCGCCCCACGGGACCTGCTGGTGCTCGACGAGCCCACCAACGGGCTCGATCCGCAGGGCACCCGAGAGGTCCGCAACCTGATCACCGATCTGGCGGCCGACGGGATCACCGTGCTGGTCTCCTCGCACCTGCTCTCCGAGATCGAGCACATGTGCACCCACGTCGGGGTGATGCACCGCGGCCGGATGCTCGCCCAGGGCACCCTCGACGAGCTGAGGGCACGCTCCCAGGCCACCGTCCGGGTCGGCACCCGGGCGACCGAGGCCGCCGTGGCGGTGCTGCGCGGCCTCGGCGTGCAGGATCCGGTGGTCACCGGGGACGTCGTCCGGGGCAGGCCCGCGGAGGGGATCACGCCGGAGGAGATGGTCGCGGCCCTGGTGCATGCCGGGGTCGGGGTCAGCTCGTTCGGCGTGGAGGCAGCGGGCCTGGAGGACGTCTTCGTGGCCCTGACCGGAGAGGGATTCGATGTCAGTGGCTGAGGCGGCCGCGCATGCACCGCGGCCGGTTGCCGCGACCGACCACTCGGCGCCGCAACGCCCCCGGCTGCTGGCCGGTTCGTTGCGGTTGCTGGGCTCGGAGATCCGGCTGATCCTGGGCCGGCGCCGCAACCAGGCGGGTCTCGCGGTGCTCGCCGCGGTGCCGGTGATCGTGGCGGTGGCGTCCTGGTACGCGCAGTCCGGTCCGGACGGTGAGGCGATCGGTGGCAGCATCCCGCTCAACGGCACCTTCGTGCCGTTCGCGGCGCTGAGTTTCGAGTCGGCGATGTTCCTGCCGTTGGCCATCGCCATGCTCACCGGCGACTCGATCGCCGGCGAGGCGCACCAGGGCACGCTGCGCTACCTGCTCACCGTGCCGGTCTCCCGGGTGCGGCTGTTGCTGATCAAATACGTCTCCCTGGTGATCGGCACCGCGATCGGCGTCCTGGTCGTGGTGATCCCCGGCGCGATCGCCGGTGTGGCGCTGTTCGGCCTGGGCCCGACGCTGACCCTTTCCGGTACCCAGATCAGCGGTGCGGAGTCGTTGCTGCGGCTCGGTCTGGCGAGCCTGTACCTGGTTGCGGGGCTGTCCGCGCTGGCCGCGGTCGGGCTGTTCATCTCGACGCTCACCGAGCAACCGGTCGGCGCCGCGATCGCGCTGATGATCATCAACATCCTGTGCTGGATCCTCTACGGCCTCTCCCAGGTCTCCTGGTTGCACCCGTACCTGCTGCAGGGGCACTGGATGCGCTACACCGATGTGCTGCGCGAGCCGATGGACTTCGACGCGATGAGCCGCGGGCTCGGGGTGTTCGCCGTCTACACCGTGGTGTTCGGGTTGTGCGCCTGGGCCCGGTTCGGCAAGGCCGACCTGACCAGCTGACCGCTCGAAACCTGCGCCCGGCCGAAACGCCTGTCCGCTGAAACTGACTGGACGCGAGTGGAAGACTGACGCTCATGCGCCGGATCACCCAGAGCCGCAAGCTGAGCAACGTCCGCTACGACGTCCGCGGTCCCATCCTGGTCGAGGCCCAGCGCCTCGAGGCCGAGGGCCACAAGGTGCTCAAGCTGAACATCGGCAACACCGCCCCGTTCGGTTTCGCCGCACCCGAGGCGATCGTCGCCGACATGGTGCACAACCTGCCGGACGCCCAGGGCTACGCCGACTCCCGCGGTATCTACTCGGCCCGCACCGCCGTCGCGCAGTACTACCAGTCGCGTGGGCTGACCGAGACCAGCGTGGACGACGTCTTCATCGGCAACGGCGTCTCCGAGCTGATCACCATGGTGCTGCAGGCCTTCGTCGACGACGGCAACGAGATCCTGGTGCCGGCTCCGGACTATCCGCTCTGGACCGGTGCGGTGTCGCTGTCCGGCGGGGTGCCGGTGCACTACCGATGCGACGAGAGCAACGACTGGAACCCCGATCTCGACGACATCGAGTCGAAGATCACCGAGAACACGCACGCACTGGTGATCATCAACCCGAACAACCCGACCGGCGCCGTCTACAGCGAGGCGACCGTCCGGGCGCTGGTCGGCATCGCCCGCCGGCACGACCTGGTGATCATGGCCGACGAGATCTACGAGAAGATCATCTTCGACGACGCCGTCCATCACCACGCCGCCGCGTTCGCCGGGGACGACGTGCTCTGTCTGACCTTCTCCGGTCTCTCCAAGGCGTACCGGGTCTGCGGGTACCGCGCGGGCTGGGTGATGATCTCGGGTCCGCAGCATCTGGCCGAGGACTTCCTCGAGGGCCTGACCCTGCTCGCGAACATGCGCATGTGCGCC
>DAIOVT010000553.1:0-2442 GCA_036758885.1 Kineosporiaceae bacterium | reverse complement strand
GCTGCGGCGTCATGTCCACCGCCGGCGTGCTGATCGTCCGGCATGCCACGGCACGACCCCGCGACGCCTGGGCACAGGCCGACGCCGATCGCCCGCTGGTCGAGTCCGGACGGCGCCAGGCCCGCGCCCTGACCCGGCTGCTGCCCTGCTGGGCACCGGACTACGCGCTGAGCTCACCCTGGAAGCGATGTATCCAGACCCTCGGCCCGTACGCCGACATGTCACAACTGCGGGTGCGGACCAAGGGCGGACTCTCCGAACGCGGCTACCGGCGCGACCCGGGCAAGGCCGCCAAGCACACCGTGGCACTGCTCGAACGTCCCCGGGGCGGCCTGCTCTGCACCCATCGCCCGGTGCTCGCCGGGGTGATGACGGCGCTCGCCGGACACTGCGTGCCCGAGGCCCGCGAACTGATCCCGCTGGAGGATCCATACCTGGCCCCGGGTGAGGTGCTGGTCGCACACGTGGTGAACCGCGGCGGTATCGCCAAGGTGTGCGCGGTGGAGCGGTTCGTCGTCCCCCGCTGAACCGCCCCGTGACCACCGAGCCACCCGCGACCTCGCACCCCTGACCACCCCCACTCCGTGCTCATGCAGAGCTGCACGGGCCGGTGGGCATGCGGTTCTGCATGCCCACCCCGGATGGCGAAATGCCCGGATCGACGCGATATCGGTGGCTGCCGCTAGGGTGCTGCGATGACGACTCTCGAGGACATGAAGGCCACTGCCACCTCGCTCTCGCCACTCGCCCACATCGCGACCGTCGGCCCGGACGGCGCTCCCGACGTCAGCCCGGTACACCCGGCCTGGGAGGGCGACACCCTCTGGTTCATGACCGGTGGCACCTCGGTGAAGGTGCGCAACATCGTCGACAACCCGCGGGTGGCCCTGCACTGGCAGGTCTCGCACGCCGGGGACGGCGTCGAACTGTGGGGCACCGCCAGCGTGCACGACGACCTCGAGACCAAGCGCCGGCTCTGGAACGGCGTCTTCGACTACGACCTGTCGGCGTTCTCCCCGGGCGGGCCGGAGGACTCCCCGCAGACCGTCTTCGTCGCCGTCCAGCCCGAACGCGCCCTCTCGCTGATCGCCTACGGCGCCGGCGGACGCGCCACATGGACCGCCTGACGGCCGTCCCGAAGCCGCCGTCCGACAGCCTGTCCGACAGCCGTCAGACAGTCGTCAGAGAGCCGTCCCGGAGCCGTCGGACAGGCTCCGCATCACGCGACTGAGCGCCGTGTGAGAACGATGACAACTCGAAACGCCTTATGCCCTCGGGAGTTAACCCCCCGTTGGCTTCAGCGATGCCCAGCGGCTCACCCCGACACCTAGCGTCACAGCCGCGACCAGTCCGGTCGCGCAGATGCCGTGTGAAAGGGCCAGCCTTCCGTGAGTACCACTCGTACTACCCTCGCCGCCGTTATCGCTGTCACCGGCGCCCTGGCCCTGACCGGCTGTGGCAGTGACAACAACTCGACGACCACGGGTGGCAGCACTGCCGCTTCCGGGGGTTCGGGCAGCGCGATCACCGACTGTCCGACCGGCACCTTGACCGCCGAGGGCTCCTCGGCCCAGAAGAACGCGATCGAGCAGGCCATCTCCTCGTTCCAGAACGACTGCTCGGGCGCCACGATCAACTACAACGCCAGCGGTTCCGGCGCCGGCATCAAGCAGTTCAACGCCGGCCAGGTCGACTTCGCCGGTTCCGACTCCGCGCTGAAGAGCGACGAGGCCACCGCCGCGCAGAGCCGTTGCGCCTCGCCCGCCTGGGACCTGCCGATGGTCACCGGCCCGATCGCCGTCGCCTACAACCTGCCGGGTGTCACCAAGCTGTCGCTGCCGTCGGAGATCGTCGGCGAGATCTTCGCCGGCAAGATCACCCGCTGGAACGACGCGAAGATCGCCGCCGCGAACTCGGGCGTCACGCTGCCCGACACCGCGATCACCGTCTACTTCCGCTCCGACGAGTCGGGCACCACCGACAACTTCCAGAAGTACCTCACCGCCGCGGCGCCGACCTCGTGGACGCTCAAGGACGGCAAGAAGTGGAACGGCCCGGTCGGCGAGGGCAAGGAGAAGTCGGCCGGTGTCGCCGGCGCGGTGAAGGCCCAGGCCGGCGGGATCACCTACGTCGAGTGGTCCTACGCCAAGCAGAACAGCCTCGGCACCGCGTGGATCGACAACGGCGCCGGCGCGGTCGAGCTGACCGCCGAGTCGGTCGGCAAGATGATCGCCTCGGCGAAGCAGACCGGCACCGGCAACGACCTGGCGCTCGAGCTCGACTACGCGACCAAGACCCCGGGTGCCTACCCGATCAACCTGGTCACCTACGAGATCGTCTGCTCCAAGTACGCCGACGCCGCCAAGGGCACCTTCGTCAAGGCGTTCCTCAAGCACTTCGCCTCGGCCGACGTGCAGGGCGGACTCACCGAGCTGGGCTACG
>DAIOVT010000552.1:0-2451 GCA_036758885.1 Kineosporiaceae bacterium | reverse complement strand
GCGCAGCCGTTCGGCCAGATCGCGCACCTCGCCGTGGTCGGGCCCGGCGTCCTCGCCGTTGCCCGGGTGCTGAGCCGTGGCCTCACGCTCGCCCGCACCGGTCCGTGCGGGATCGCTGTCTGCGACCTGCCCTTCCATCACGCCCTCCAGTGTCAGCGTGCGGATCATTCCGCGCGAGCCGAGCGCCCACGCCGATGCCGCAACAAGAACGTCGCCGACGCCCCGAATCGCCTGCCCCGTGCGCAGATCCTCTCGGCTGAGGGTGGCCCGAGCCATCTCGGCACGCCGGGCGGCACCCTCGGATCGGCACCGGATCGCCCCCGAACCCGCCGGTGAGGACGACGGACCGGGGGACATCTGCACATCCACCGGACCGATCGACATCGACCGGACATCAAAGATCTTGCACAGGTTAGGTCATCCTTACGTGACCAACTCCTGTCACAGCACGCGCCACGGGTGTTTCACCAGGCGATACTCTGCCCACGTGGCCACACCGACAGTGAATGTCGCCAACGCGACGGCGCGCCGAACGACAGTTGCCATGAAGATTGTCATGGCTCTCTCCGGTGCCCTCTTCGTCCTCTACGTCGTGCTGCACATGTACGGCAATCTCAAGGTGTTCGGCGGGCAGGAGGCATTCGACTCCTACGCCCACCATCTGCGCACCCTGGGCGAACCGATGCTCCCCTACAGCGGGTTCCTCTGGGTCTTCCGGTTGCTGCTGATCGTCTCCCTGATCGCGCACGCCTACTCGGCTTTCTACTTGTGGCGCAAGGCGAATGAGGCGCGGACGACGCGCTACGCCGTGCGTCTGGCGGGTGGTCAGGCGCTGCGCTCGAAGATGATGCGCTGGGGCGGTGTCACCCTGCTGGTGTTCGTCGTCTTCCACCTGGTGCAGTTCACGGTGCCGAAGGTGAACTTCAACTCCTCGGTGCCCGACTCGCAGATCGCCGGCAGCCCATATGCGTTGGTGGTGGCCGCCTTCCAGCTCTGGTGGGTGGTGCTGATCTACCTGGTGGCGCTGGCCGCGCTGGGCATGCACCTGCATCACGGCGTGTGGAGCGCCGCCCAGACCATGGGACTGACGAACACCCCCAAGGCCCGGGCGAACGCCAAGGCGCTCGGCACCTTCGTCGCGGCATTCGTCGTGGTCGGATTCGCCCTTCCCCCTTTGGCCATCCTGTTCGGATTCGTGGACTGAGGTCGAGCAAATGAGCGACAACCAGAACCTGATCGACGGTGTCTTCCGCCTCGGTGAAGCGATCAAGGACAAGAAAGCACCGGCCGGTCCGATCGAGGCCCGGTGGTCCTCGCACAAGTTCAATTCCAAGCTGGTGAACCCGGCCAACCGGCGCAAGCTCTCGGTGATCATCGTGGGCACCGGGCTGGCCGGATCGTCGGCGGCCGCCACGCTCGGCGAGGCCGGCTATCACGTCAAGTCGTTCTGCTACCAGGACTCGCCGCGCCGGGCGCACTCGATCGCCGCCCAGGGCGGCATCAACGCCGCGAAGAACTACAAGGAGGACGGCGACTCCGTCTTCCGGCTCTTCTACGACACGGTCAAGGGCGGTGACTACCGCTCCCGCGAGTCCAACGTCTACCGCCTGGCCGAGGTCAGCACCTCGATCATCGATCAGTGTGTGGCGCAGGGGGTCCCGTTCGCCCGCGAGTACGGTGGCCTGCTCGACAACCGCTCGTTCGGCGGCGTCCAGGTCTCGCGTACCTTCTACGCCCGAGGCCAGACCGGCCAGCAGTTGCTGATCGGCGCCTACCAGGCGCTCGAGCGGCAGATCGCCGCCGGCGCCGTCGAGATGTACACCCGGCACGAGATGCTCGAGGTGATCGTCGTCGACGGCCGGGCCCGCGGGATCATCGTGCGGGACATGGTCAGCGGCGAGGTCGAGACCCATCTCGCCGACGCCGTGGTACTCGCCTCCGGCGGTTACGGCAACGTCTTCTTCCTCTCCACCAACGCGATGGGCTGCAACGTCACCGCCACCTGGCGGGCTTATCGCAAGGGCGCCTATTTCGCGAACCCCTGTTACACACAGATCCACCCGACCTGCATCCCGGTCTCCGGTGACCACCAGAGCAAGCTCACCCTGATGAGCGAGTCGTTGCGCAACGACGGCCGGATCTGGGTGCCGAAGGACCCGAAGGACCGGGAGAAGGACCCGAGGCAGATCGCCGAGGCCGACCGCGACTACTACCTGGAGCGGATCTACCCGGCCTTCGGCAACCTCGTGCCGCGTGACATCGCCTCTCGCGCAGCCAAATACCAGTGCGACGACGGCAAGGGCGTCGGCCCCGGAGGTCTCGGCGTCTACCTCGACTTCGCCGACGCGATCAAGCGCATGGGCCGGCCGGCGGTCGAGGCCAAGTACGGCAACCTCTTCGACATGTACGCCCAGATCACCGGCGAGAACCCGTACGAGACGCCGATGCGGA
>DAIOVT010000551.1:0-2497 GCA_036758885.1 Kineosporiaceae bacterium | reverse complement strand
TCACGGTGGCCACCAACAGGTTCGGGTTGTCGAAGGCCGCGCCGTAGGCGTGCGAGAGTGCGTAGCCCAGCTCGCCGCCCTCATGGATCGAACCGGGTGTCTCCGGGGCCACGTGCGAGGGGATGCCACCCGGAAAAGAGAACTGGCGGAACAGTTTTCGCACGCCCTCGTCGTCGTGCGTGATGTCCGGATAGGTCTCGGTGTAGGTGCCCTCGAGATAGGAGTTGGCCACCAGACCGGGACCGCCGTGACCTGGACCGGTGATGTAGAGCGCCGAGGTGCCGCGCTCGATGATCGCGCGATTGAGATGCGCGTAGAGGAAGTTCAGACCGGGCGTCGTGCCCCAGTGACCGAGCAGCCGCGGCTTGACGTCGTCACGGGTGAGTTCGCGGCGCAGCATCGGATTGTCCAGCAGGTAGATCTGCCCGACCGAGAGATAGTTGGCGGCCCGCCACCAGGAGTCGATGCGGTTCAGCGTGCGATCGTCCAGGTCACCCGGTTCGCGACGCCGCCACGAGTCGGCCGCTGAGGTGGTGCCGTTCTGATCGCTGGTGCGCGTCCCGTTCCGGGTGCTGCTCTCGGTGCTGACCGCAGTGTTGGGCATGGCGTCTCCGTGGCTCATCGGCGTCCTGCGTTGTCCGGTCGTTCAGGTTCCGTACCAACAGGTGTGTCCCCATTCAATCAACCGGGCATGACGCCCCCGTCGACCCCGACGTTAACTTCCGGTGCCGTGGCAGAGATCCGCGTCACAACCGGCCGTGACGACCTGGCAGGGTGGTGGACATGCTTGTCGCCTTCAGCATTGCCCCGTCCGTGGCCGATGAAACCGGGTCGGTCGCCGCCGCCGTCGCCGAGTCCGTACGCGTCGTCCGGGAGTCCGGACTGCCCTGCGAGACCAACGCCATGTTCACCAACATCGAGGGTGAATGGGACGAGGTGTTCGCCGTGATCCGGCGGGCGGTCGAGGTGATGACCGCCGCCTCGCCCCGGGTCTCGTTGGTGCTCAAGGCCGACATCCGGCCGGGGTACAGCGGCCAGATCACCGCCAAGGTGGAGCGGCTCGAGCAGAAGCTGGCCGAAGCGGTGCACGACAGCGACGCGACCGGCCCGGGGACCGATGTGCGGCCGGACGACGATCGCGCATGATCAGTGACGCCACCCGGCGCGCCCTGGTCGGCCGGCGCCACCTGCTGACCCCGGACACCGGTACCGACGACCTGCCGGCGCTGGCCGACGCGGTGCTCGCCCTGCACTCGACCGACCCGGTCAGCGTGTACCTGTCGGCCTGGGCACGGATGCGGCGTCCCGATCGCGCTGCTGTCGATGCGTCCCTGTACGAGAACCGTTGCCTGGTAAGGCATCACGTCATGCGCCGGACCCTCTGGGTGGCAACGCCGGAGACGCTGCGGCTGATGCACGCGACCACCACCGCCGGCTACGCGGCCGCCCAGCACCGGCGTGTGGTCGGCATGCTCACCGAAAGCGGTGTCGCCGACCCCGAGGCCTGGCTGGGCAACGCCAAGACCGAACTGGTCGCCGTGCTCGGCGAGGCGATGCGCGAGGAGGGCCCGCTGCCCGCTCGCGTTCTGGGGCAACGGGTTCCGGCGCTGGCACACCCGTTGCGCATGGCGATCGGGACCAAGCACGAGGGTACCCAGTCGGCGCACTCCCGGGTGCTGCTGCAGCTCGGCTTCGAGGGCGCCCTGGTGCGCGCGAACCCGATCGGCAGCTGGATCAACGGCCAGTACCGCTGGGCGGTGATGGACTCCTGGCTGCCCGAGGACGCACCCCGGATCATCGGCGCCGACCCCGCCCCGGCCGCCGTCGAACTGGCCCGCCGGTACCTGCGTGCGTTCGGGCCGGTCACCACCGAGGATCTGAAATGGTGGGCGGGCTGGACGCTCGGCCTCACCCGCAAGGCGCTCGCCGGCGCCGGTGCGGTCGCCGTCGAACTGGACGGCGGCACCACCGGCTGGCTGGCCCCCGACGATCCCGACCTCGACGCCCTGACCGGGTCGCGCGAGTTCTCCACCGAGCCGTGGATCGCCGTCCTGCCCGGCCTCGACCCGACCACCATGGGCTGGAAGCAGCGCGGCTTCTACCTGCCCGAAGCGGCCCTGGCCAAGACCGACGGGGTCTTCGACCCCTACGGCAACGCCGGTGGCTCCATCTGGGTGGACGGCGCGGTCGCCGGCGGCTGGGTGCAGGCGAGCGACGGTTCGCTCCCGGTCATCTGGTACACCGATCTTCCCGCCGCCCGGCGTCGACAGGTCCTGGCCCGGCTCGAGGAACTGCGGGACTGGCTGGGCGAGTACCGGTTCAAGGTCCGGTTCCCCGCCCCCTTCCAGAAACACCTCATCTCCCCGTGATCATGCAGAACTGCACGGCCACGTGGGCCCGAACCCTTCGTGATCATGGCAGAACTGCACCGGTGCGGCCCCTATCGTTGCGGCCGGTGGCCCAGGGGCGGGGTGGCTGGGGTCGTGCAGTTCTGCAT
>DAIOVT010000550.1:0-2509 GCA_036758885.1 Kineosporiaceae bacterium | reverse complement strand
GGTGCAGAGCGTCGACGAACTGCCGCACGTCCGAGACCCGGTCCTTGAGCAGGTAGCCGACCCCGCCCTGGCCGCCGGCCAGCAGTTCCCGGGCGTAGATCCGTTCGACGTACTGCGAGAGCACGAGCACCGGGAAGGCCGGACGCCGCCGGCGGATCTCCACTGCGGCGCGCAGCCCCTCGTCGGTCAGGGTCGGCGGCAACCGGACGTCGAGGATCGCGGCGTCCACCGCCGGATCGACGAGCCGGTCGAGCAGTCCAGCACTGTCGGCGACCGCGGCGGCGACCTCGATGCGGTGCGCCTCGAGCAGCCGGATCAGGCCATCTCTGAGGAGGGCATGGTCCTCGGCGAGGACGACGCGCACGGAACCTCCAGGGTGATCTCGGTCGGGCCCCCCACCGGGCTCGACACCCCCATCGTGCCGTCATGCGCCTCGAGCCGCCGGGCCACCCCGCGCAGGCCACTGCCGGACGCATCCGCGCCACCCCGGCCGTCGTCCCCGACCCGGACCCGCACCAGGTGCTCCCCCGGCCGGCCCGGCCGCTCGGGCAGGGTCAGCTCGACCCAGGCGGTCGACGCGCCGGCGTGTTTGCCGATGTTCGCCAGGCACTCGGCGACGGCGAAGTAGACCGCCGACTCGATCGCCGCGGGCAGCCTGACCAGCTGCTCGGTGGAGTCGGTGAGTCCGCCGAAAACTGTTGTCGGGTAAGCCATTTCGAGTGAGATGGCGCGAATCGCGGCGTCCAGACCACGGTCGGCGAGCACCGGTGGATGGATTCCGCGGACCAGCCCGCGGATCTCGCCCAGCGCCGTGCCGGTGGAGGCACGCGCCTCGGCCAGCAGCTTGCGCGCGGTCTCGGGGTCACGCTCGATCAGCTCCTCGGCCAGGCCGAGGGAGATGCCCAGGGAGACGATCCGGGCCTGGGGGCCGTCGTGCAGGTCCCGCTCGATCCTGCGCAGTTCGGCGGCCGAGTCCTGCAGCGAGGCGGCGCGGGTCTCGGTGAGCGTCTCGACCCGGTGCTCGAGCTGCTCGATCTCCCACGGCAGCAGCACGAACCGGTCGATCCGGCTGCGCAGCTGCATGATCGGGATCACCGCGAACCACCAGATGCCCAGGGTGACCAGCGGGATCACCAACAGCAGCACCAGCAGCGAGAAGGTCAGTGCCAACGGCAGCGCGATCACCATGAAGGCGACGTCGCGCCAGGTCTGCAGATCGGCCAACCGGCTGCGTAGCCACGACAGCTGCCCCGAGCCGGTGACCGGCCGGTACAGCTGGTCGGAGTCCTCGCCGGACGACGCGGACCCGTCGATGCCCAGGGTCTGGGCCGACCGGCGCCGCTCGCAGTCGGCGATCTTGCGGACGGCGGGCAACGTCGCCAGCAGGATCGGGATGCCGATCACCAGGGGCGCCAGCGCCAGCCCGATCACGAAGCACACGAACAGCAGCAGCGCCGGGATCGCCGTGGCGATCTGGCAGGCCGCGAAGTTCGTGAGCCTCAGGCGGGTGGTCAACGGCATCTGCTCATCCTCGCCGATCGGTCCGGCCGCGTCAGGGGGGTTAGGTCCACCCTCCGGCCGGGGTACTGGCGCTCCTGAACCGGCCCCGGCGGCGCCACCAGGCTGGAGCCGATCGATTGTCCTGCGTCTTGTCCGGCGTCGCCGATGGCGTCGCGTTCCCAGTTCGTTCCAGGGGGTTTGTCATGCCGTTCACCCATGTACCCAGCGCGCCCGGGGCGCCGTCCGGTGACCCACCTCCCGCGAGCCGTCCACGACCGAAGGGTCCGGGGCTGATCGCCGGCACCCCGTTGCGGGTGGCCCGCTGGAGCGCGACCCACCCCTGGCGGGCGATCGCCGGGTGGTTCGTCTTCGTGCTGGTGGCCACCGCGATGGTGGCGGTCGTGCCGACCCGGCTGACCCAGGACGCCGACTACCGGATCGGGGAGTCCGGCCGGGCCCACGCCATGGCCGAACGGGCCGAGTTCCCCGGCGAGGTCTCTGAGACGCTGCTGATCCAGCCACGGTCGGCGGCCCGGAACGGCTTCGCCGGGCTCGACCGAAGCGTCGACGCGGTCGCCGCCGAGGTCACCGAGAAGGCCGGGCAACTGCCCGAGGTGGCGGCGGTCTCGCCGGCGGTGTGGAGTGCCGACCACGGCAGTGCCCTGGTCACCGTGGCACTGCAGCCGGACACCGACGACGCCTCCGGCCTGCAGGCGGTCACGGACGACGTCCAACGCGCCCACCCCGACCTGTTGGTGCGGCAGGCGGGCGATCTGAGCGTGAACGACGCGATCAACCAGCGGGTCGCCGAGGACCTGCAGTCGGCGGAGATCATCAGCCTGCCGATCACCTTGCTGCTGATGCTGCTGGCGTTCGGCGCGCTGATCGCCGCGGGCATCCCGGTGCTGCTGGCGGCGACCTCGGTGGCCGCGACCATGGGCGTCGCCGCGCTGGTCTCGTACCTGGTGCCGGCCGAACCCACCGCCACCAGCATGGTGGTGCTGATCGG
>DAIOVT010000549.1:0-2513 GCA_036758885.1 Kineosporiaceae bacterium | reverse complement strand
AGCACAGTCGCCCACAGAAGTACAGGGACTTCGAGTGTCGACGTTTTCATCGCCGCCGGGGTATGGCGTCCGGAGAGTATTCACTTTTCAACGAGGGGTTATTCAGCGTGCGTCCGGCGACGAGCATTGTCGTTCCCACATTCAACGAGCGGCACAACATTGCCACTCTGTTGGACCGCCTTGTCCTGGTGCTGGGATCGTCGCCGTCCGAAGTTCTCTTCGTCGACGACTCCGACGACGACACCCCGGCCGTGATCGCGGCCGAGGCCGCTTCCCGAAACCTGCCGGTCGTCGTGGTCCATCGCGAGCCTGGGCGCCGCACCGGCGGGCTGGCGGGGGCGGTGATCATCGGCATCGGCCGGGCCCGCGGCGAGTACGTGGTGGTCATGGACGGCGACCTGCAGCACCCGCCCGAGCTGGTGCCGGTGCTGCTCGACACCGCGGTCACCGGGGCCCTCGACCTGGTCGCGGCCAGCCGCTACTGCGGTCAGGGGGACGCCGGCGGCCTGAGCAACCAGTGGCGGCGCAGCGTCTCCGGCGTCAGCACCCTGCTGGCCAGGGGACTGTTCCCGCACCGGGTGGGCGCGGTCTGCACCGACCCGATGACCGGGTTCTTCTGCGTGCGCCGGGCCGCGGTCGACCCGGCCGCGCTGCGCCCACGCGGGTTCAAGATCCTGCTCGAGATCCTGGCCAGTCACGACCTGCGGGTCGGCGAGGTGCCCTTCACCTTCGGCGAGCGCCACGCCGGCGACTCCAAGGCGTCCTGGCGCAACGGCCTGCACTTCATCACCCAGCTGCTCTCGCTGCGCCTGGCCACGCGCCCGGCCCGGACCCGGACCCGGCCCGGCACCGCTGCCGCGGCGCTCGACCTCACCGACGCCGAACGGGTGGTCGGTACCCGGTGATCGGTTCGTTGTGGCTGACCAAGGGGCGGCTGGCCCTTGTCGGCGTGCTCGCCGCCGCGGCCCTGCTGATCAGCCTGCACGCTGTGGGCAACAGCGGCAGGTTCTCCGCGCCGTCGCGCAGCGCCACCGAGGTGGGGCCGGACTACCGCAGCGTGCAGCCGTTCCTGGCCGGCAAGTCGCTGTACGTCTCCGACGACACCCAGGCCGAGAAGTGGGCCAAGAGGAACCGGGCCACCCGCTGGATGGCGCCGATCCTGACCACGCCGCAGGCGCGCTGGGTGAACTCCGAGGCCGACCTGCCCTCGCTGGCCGCTGCCGCCCGTGAGGCGAAGGCGGCCGGCACCGTGATCGTCACGGTCGCCTACGCGATCCCCGACCGGGGCTGCGCCGGCAGCAAGGAGGGCGTCGCGTCGGCCGCGGACTACCGGAGATTCATCGCGGGTATGGCCGGTGCGCTCTCCGGCAGCCAGGCGGTGGTGGTGCTCGAACCCGACGCCGTGGCCGCCGACTGCTACGACGCCGCACGCGGGGAGATGCTGGCCGCGGCCACCACCGCGTTGACCGCGGCGGGTCAGCACGTGTTCATCGACGCCGGGCACAGCGGATGGCGGCTCAGCGGCGAGGTGGCGCAGCGGCTGATCGCCTCGGGCATCACCGAGGCCGACGGTTTCGCGGTGAACGTCGCCTCCCGGGCCACGGTCGCCCAGGCCCGCCAGTTCGGTGAGGAGCTCTCGTCACTGGTCGGCGGGCGCAGCTTCGTCGTCGACACCTCGCGCAACGGCGTGGGCCAGGAGGCGAACGCGAACGGCGACCTGGTCTGGTGCAACCCGGCGAAGCAGGCCCTGGGGCCGCGGCCGAGCACCACGACGGTCGGTCGCAATGTCGGGCTGCTCTGGATCAAGAACCCTGGGGAGTCCGACGGCAACTGGGACGGCTGCGGTGACGAGACCGCCTATCCCGGGCTGTTCTCACCTCGACAGGCGCGCAGCCTGATCGCCTCGGCGAGCTGGGTGGGCACCGACGCCAAGAAGGCGTTGCCGGAGGCCGAGGAGCTGCCGTGGACGAGGTGACGGCGGCCGACGCGGAGGAGACCGGTGATCGGGGAGCCCAGCTGAACCTCGGAAGGCAGAAATCCGGAAGGACGTGTTCGTGACCATCTCGGCCGATCGGTTCCGTGCCGATCAGACGGAGCCCTTCCCACAGGCGTTCCCCCTGCCCGCGGGCGATCGTCAGCTGTTCGGGCATCGCGTGCTGCCCGACGGGCTGCTGGTACCCGCCGAGCAGCCGTTACCTGTCGAGCAACCCGCCGAGCGGCCTGTCGATCAACCCGTCGGGCAGCCGCAGCCGGTGCGGCGCCGCGACCGGGCCGCCGTCCGGGGACAGAAGCCGGCCCCGCGGATCGAGCAGAAGCCGCGCCGGAAGGTGGGTCCGGTCGGCCGGAGCGAGCTGGTCGAGACGATCTCGTTCCTGGCCGTCGGTGGTGCGGTGGCCGTGATCGGATACCTGATCCTGGTGCAGCTGACCCGGATGGGCGTCTCGGCGGCGATGGCCGAGGCGATCGAGGCCGCGATCACGTTGCAGCTGAGCTTCATCGGCAACGACCGGATC
>DAIOVT010000548.1:0-2530 GCA_036758885.1 Kineosporiaceae bacterium | reverse complement strand
GGCCCGACCGAGCAGATGGCCGACTACACCAAGGCGATCCGCGAGGAGGCCGTGCAGGCCGGCCGGGCACCGGATGACGTCAAGGTGATGGCCGCCGTCGCCACCGTGGTCGGCTCCACCGAGGCCGAGGCGGCCCGCAAGCACCGGGAGATCCTGGACGCCCAGACCGACGCGGTCACCGTGGCGTCCTACGCGATGTTCACCGGCCTGGACCTGTCCGCCTACCCGCCGCAGACGCCGATGTCACAGCTGCACACCGAGCTGTCGCAGACCCAGGTGACCCGGTTCGGCGACCGCACCGTCGGCGAGGTGCTGCGCGAGTGGCACGGCAACGGCGTGGGCGGGCCGCCCGTGGTGGGCACGCCCGAGCAGATCGCCGACGCCCTGTGCGCGAGCGCCGAGGGCGCCGATCTCGACGGCTTCCTGATCAAGCCGCTGATCCAGCCCGGGACGACGCTCGACTTCGTCGAGCAGGTGCTGCCGATCCTGCGCGAGCGTGGCGTCAGCGCCCCGGTGCCCGGTGCGTCGGACCGGACGACGCTGCGCGAACGGATGATGGGTGCCGGGCCCACTCTGCCCGGCACCCATCCCGGTGCCTCCTACCGCATGGACCGCTGAGGACTCACAGCGCCTCGACGCCGTGTTCCCCGGTGCGCACCCGCACCACGTCGTCGACCGGTGTCGCCCAGACCTTGCCGTCCCCGATCCGGCCGGTCTGGGCGGCCTTGACGATGACGTCGATGACGTCGGCCGCGTCGGTGTCGTCGACCAGCACCTCCAGGCGCACCTTGGGCACCAGGTCGACGGTGTACTCGGCGCCGCGGTAGACCTCGGTGTGACCGCGCTGGCGGCCGTATCCGCTGGCCTCGCTGACCGTCATGCCCTGCACGCCGAACGCCTCCAGCGCCGACTTCACGTCGTCGAGCTTGTGCGGCTTGATGATCGCCGTCAGGAGTTTCATGCCTTCACCTCGGTCGCGTCGTTCGGGACCTTCGTCGCCGTGCTGCCGGGCGCCCGGAAGCCGGCGCTCGCCACGGCGAGGTCGTAGCCGGTCTCCGCGTGCTCGACCAGGTCGGCCCCGGTCTCCTGCTCATCGGCGTCCAGGGTGAAGCCGATGGTCTTCTTGATAGCCAGGCCGATCAGCGCGGTGACCACCAGCGAGTAGACCATCACCAGCAGCGCGCCACCGGTCTGCTTGACCAGCAGTTCGGCGCCACCGCCGTAGAACAGTCCGTCGCCGCCGGCCTCGTTGACACCGGTGGTGGCCATGAAGCCGATGTAGATGCAGCCGATCAGACCGCCCACCAGGTGCACGCCGACGACGTCCAGGGAGTCGTCGTAGCCGAAGCGGTACTTCAGGCCCACCGCGAGCGCACACAGCGCACCGGCGATGATGCCGAGCAGGATCGCGGCCCAGGGCTCGAGGAAGGCGCAGGCCGGGGTGATCGCCACCAGACCGGCGACCGCACCCGAGGCGGCGCCCAGGCTGGTCGCGTGACCGTCCCGGATGCGCTCCACGACCAGCCAGCTGACCAGCGCGGCGGCGGTGCAGACCTGGGTGTTGACGAAGGCGAGTCCGGCGAGCTCGCCGGCGCCCAGTGCCGAACCGGCGTTGAACCCGAACCAGCCGAACCAGAGCAGACCGGCACCGAGCAGCACCAGCGGCAGGCTGTGCGGGCGGAACCGGGCCGACGGCCAGCCGTGCCGCTTGCCGAGCACCACGGCCAGGGCCAGCGCCGCGGCACCGGCGTTGATGTGCACCGCGGTGCCACCGGCGAAGTCGAGCACGCCCCAGCCGGCCAGCAGACCCGCGCCGTTGCCCTCGGCGTCACCGAAGGCGAAGACCCAGTGCGCGACCGGGAAGTAGACCAGGCTCACCCAGACCGCGATGAAGATCCCCCAGCCGAGGAACTTGGTGCGATCCGCGACCGCGCCCGAGATCAGCGCCGCGGTGATCACCGCGAACATCAGCTGGAACACGGCGAAGACCGACATCGGAATGGTCAGCTCGGCGCCGTTGACCGCCGCGCCGGTGAGGACGCCGTTGAAGTTCAGGTAGCTGGTGCCACCGAACAGTGGGGAGTCACCCTTGCCGAAGGCGACGGTGAATCCGTACAGCACCCAGAGCACCGAGACGATGCCCAGGGCGAGGAACGACATCATCATCATGTTCAGCGCGCTGCGCACGCGCACCATGCCGCCGTAGAAGAAGGCGAGCCCTGGCGTCATCAGCATGACCAGTGCGGCGGAGGCCAGCACCCATGCGGTATCACCGGTATCCATCGAGAACCTCTCGGGGGGAGCGAGTATGCATCTGCCTCAAGACACGGCGCCACGGCAATGGGGGCCGTCTTGTTGATGGGTGCAAACGTCGCCCAGTGATGTTCCGGAGGGATCGCTCGGAGGTTACGGCGGTGTGACGTCACCTCGCTGTCGGTGAAACCTGGATTACCTGCGCCCGGCGGAACACGGCCGGAGCGCAGCGGAAGTGCAGCAGGTGTGGGACCGGTCTCAGCCGACGCGCGCGTCG
>DAIOVT010000547.1:0-2576 GCA_036758885.1 Kineosporiaceae bacterium | reverse complement strand
CTCCAGAATGCGCCACTCGCCGTCGGTGCGGGTCAGCTTGAACGTCACCGTCTCGTGCGCGACCACGGGGAACCGGGAGTAGATGCCGCCCTCGCGGACCTGCGCGATCTTCGGCACGTTCACGGTGACCACCGCATTGTTCAGCGGCGACTGCCCGCCCGGCTGGACCGAGGAGGTACTGCCGCTGCCGACGTCGCTGAGCGGTGTCGCATCAGGTGTCGCAGCCAGGGACGCGCGGCTCGGACCGGTCGCACCAGGGGTCGGCACCGCCCCGGATGCCGGCCCCAGCACCCGCGGTGACGAAGGCTGCGGTGACGAAGGCTGCGGTGACGAAGGCTGCGGTGACGAAGGCTGCGGTGAAACGGTCGACGGGGACGACGAGGGCGCCGGCGTGGGCGGCTGGGTCGGCCCGCTGATCTGCCGGAAGACCAGGTCGGCGGAGCCCGAGGTGATCAGTACCGGGACGTCGCTCCGCCAGCTGGTGCGCACCTCGGTGGTCAGGTAGCTGCGTGCGGTGCTGTGGTCGCGGCTGAAGTCGACGGACGCGCGCAGGAATTCCCGGACGATGTCCACCGGGCCGGCGCCCGGGGACGGCCCGATCCCGCCGACCTCGAGGCGGGGTTCGGGAACCGCAGCGCCGCTCAGCTCCTGACCGATCACCGGAGCGCCGTCCGTGGGCAGCGACACGCACCCGGCCAGCAGCGCGGCGCAGCCCAGCGCCGTCCCGCCGCGAAGCAGCAGTGACCGGACCCGAACACGAGCGGCGAGGTTCACCCGGCTCCCCTGTTCACAGGCCCTCGGCGCTGGTCAGGGCGGCCAGCCGGCTGGCCGGCGAGGCGTCGTCCGGCACCAGCCGTAGCGGCGAGGAGGCGAGCGGCTCCCCCGGACGGCGCGGCAGGGTGAGCCGGAAATGGGCACCGTTGCCGAGCTCGCCCCAGGCCTGCAGCCAGCCACCGTGCAGCCGGGAGTCCTCGAGCGAGATCGCCAGCCCCAGACCGGTGCCGCCGGTGGAGCGGGCCCGGGCCGGGTCGGCGCGCCAGAACCGGTCGAACACCCGGCGCACATCCGCGGGGGCCAGCCCGACGCCGTGGTCGCGGACCCCGATCGCCACCGCCGCGGCGTCGGTGGCGACGGTGACCTGCACCGGGCGTCCCTCACCGTGCTCGATGGCGTTGCCCACCAGGTTGCGCAGCACCCGCTCCACCCGCCGCGAGTCGACCTCCGCGATCGCCGGATGGTTCGGGGCGTTCACGGTCAGCATGATCCCCTTGGTGTCGGCCAGCGGCCGCAGATGCTCGACGGCGCGGTCCACCAGGGCGCGCAGATCGACCGGCTCGACCTCGAGCATCGCCGCGCCGGCGTCGAACCGGGAGACCTCGAGCAGGTCCGAGAGCAGCAGCTCGAACCGGTCCAGCTGGGTCTGCAACAGCTCGGCGGTGCGGGCCAGCGTCGGGTCCAGGTCGGGCCGGGCCTCGAAGATCACGTCACCGGCCATCCGGATCGTGGTCAGCGGTGTGCGCAGCTCGTGCGAGACGTCCGAGACGAATCGGCGCTGGGCCAGGGACAGTGCCTCGAGCTGATGGATCTGCGTCTCCAGGCTGGCGGCCATGTCGTTGAACGCGCCGCCCAGCCGGGCCAGGTCGTCCTCACCGCGCACCGGGACCCGCCGGTCGAGGGCACCCGAGGCGAGCTGCTCGGCGGCCCGGGCCGTCGTCCGCACCGGGGTGACCACCTGCCGGGTGACCACCCAGGCCACCAGGCCGATCAGCAGCAGCAGCGCGATCGCGCCGACCACGAAGGTGCGTTGCACGTCGGCCAGCACCGCGACCTCGCGGTCCAGCGGGTAGACGAAGTAGAGCTCGTAGCGTCCGGTGGCGCCCTCGCCGTTGTTCGCACCGAACGAGCCGAAGTCGACCAGCGAGCCGACCACGATGACCCGGCTGACGTCGTAGCTGGAGCCGACCCGCACCGGGATGGAGAGCTCCTGGCTGACCATGCTGCCGGCGTTGGCGGTGACCCGCTCGCGCAGTTCCCGCGGCACCGCGCTCGGTTCGACGCCGAGGCCCTGGTCGTTCACCGGACCGTACGGCGTGTCAAGCTCCTTGAGCAGCACGACGCGGCGCAGTGGTGCGTCCGGCGGGCCGTACAGCTCGTACATCTTCTGGTTGACCCAGACCTTGAAATCGTGGTTGTCGTCGAACTTCTGGGTGTCGTAGCTGGCCGCGGTGTTGCGGGTGAGTTGCAGCGCGTTGTTCGAGGCGTCGCTGCGCGCCGACTCGACCAGGTCGGTGGCGATCTTCTGCAGCAGGAACTGGCCGACCACGAGCAGCACCAGGATCCCCAGCGCCAGGGTCGCCGAGACCACGCGGATCATCAGCGAACGACGCCAGATCCCGCGCAGGTTGCGGCCGAGCGCGAGCAGCGAGCCGAACCACGACGCCAGCCGGGACGAGCCGGCGAGCCTCACCGGGCCCGCGGCGGGCGCCGTCCCGGACGCATCTGCCGGATCGGCAACGGCGATAGGTTCCGGGGTGATCGCGCTGCCGTTCGAGCCAGGGTTCGCGCCGCTCGGCGCG
>DAIOVT010000546.1:0-2577 GCA_036758885.1 Kineosporiaceae bacterium | reverse complement strand
TGACCGAGATCTTGAAGTCGTGGAAGTCGTGCTCCTCGAACAGGCTCGCCTCCCACACCGCCGACTCGACCAGCGCTTCGGGAGTGGCCTTGCCGTACTTGGCCAGCAGCCGCTTGTCGAGCGATCCGGCGTTGACCCCGATCCTGATGCTCACCCCGGCGTCGTTCGCCGCCTTGGCGATCTCCTTGACCTGGTCGTCGAACTTGCGGATGTTGCCCGGGTTGACCCGGACGGCGGCGCAGCCGGCGTCGATCGCGGCGAAGACGTACTTCGGCTGGAAGTGGATGTCGGCGATCACCGGGATCTGCGACTTCCGGGCGATCGCGGGCAGTGCCTCGGCGTCGTCCTGGCTCGGGCAGGCGACCCGGACGATGTCGCAGCCGGACGCGGTCAGCTCGGCGATCTGCTGCAACGTGGAGTTGACGTCGGCGGTCAGCGTGGTGGTCATCGACTGCACGCTGACCGGGGCGTCACCCCCGACCGCGACCTTGCCGACCTGGATCTTGCGGCTCTTGCGCCGGGGGGCCAGCGTGGCCGGCCCTTCGGGCGCGGCTGCCGGGCCGTTGTTGAGGATGGGGAGACCGAGGTCGATCGACCTGCGTTCAGTCATGCCAAAAGCCTATGCCACACCGCTGTCACCGCTCCTGAGAACCATCCGGTCAGCCGCTGAAAGTGATCGGGTCCACCAGGTCCGCGTACATCACCAGCACCGACATCAGCAGCAGCAGCGAGCCGACCACGTAGGTCATCGGCAGCAGCCGGGCGATGTCGACCGGGCCCGGGTCGGGACGCTTGAGCAGCCGGTTCACCTGCCGGCGGGCACCCTCCCAGAGGGCCCCGGCGGCGTGCCCGCCGTCCAGCGGCAGCAGCGGCACCAGGTTGAACACGAACAGCGCCAGGTTCAGGCCGCCGATCAGTGAGATCCAGCTCCAGAACCGGTCGGCGAAGGTGACCGGGCTGGCGGCGGTGCCCTCGGCGGCACCGACCTCGCCGGCCAGCCGGCCGACGCCGATGATGCTGGCCGGGCCCTCGGGGTCACGCTCGGCGCCGGCGAAGACGGTCTTGGCGATGCCGTAGACCTTGGCCGGGATCTCGGGCACGGCGCTGACCACCTGGCCGACCATGCCGCCGATGTGGCCGGGCACCTCGGTGATCGCCACCGGCACCTGGCGGTAGGCCGGGGAGACGCCCAGGAAGCCGACCGCGGTGGTCTCGTACTTGCCGTCCGCGCCCTTGACCGGGTTGCCCTCGGAGTCGAGCACGTAGCGCTGCTCGACCAGCGGGGTGACCTCGGTGGTGACCTGCGCTCCACCGCGCTCGACCACCAGGGACACCGGGGTGCCGGTGTTGGCGCGGATCTGGTCGCGCACCTCGGCCCACCCGGTCACCGGCTTGCCGGCGAAGCCGACGATCTGGTCACCGGGCAGCAGCCCGGCAGCGGCGGCCGGGGCCTTCGGGTCCTCGGCGGTGCAGGCCCGGTCCTTGGCCGCGGTGTCGGTGGCCACCGGGACGACGCACTGCGAGACGGTCTGGATCGTCGTGGACAGCGTCGGCAGGCCGTGCAGGGTCAGCAGCGCGGTGAAGGCCACGATCGCGATCACCAGGTTCATCGTCGGCCCACCGAGCATCACGATCAGCCGCTTGGGCACCGAACGCTGGTAGAACAGCCGGTCGCCGTCCTCGGGACCGATCTCGCGCTGCGCCTCCTGGCGGGCGGAGTCGATGAACAGGCCGAGCCGGCCGGTGGTGTCCGCGCGGGCCTTCTTGCCGGGCTTGGGCGGGAACATGCCGAGCATGCGTACGTAGCCGCCGAGCGGGATCGCCTTCACCCCGTACTCGGTCTCACCGACCTGACGCGACCAGATGGTCGGCCCGAAGCCGATCATGTACTGCGGGCACTTGATGCCGAACTTCTTGGCCGGCACCAGGTGACCGATCTCGTGCAGACCGATCGAGAACGGGACGCCGATGCCGATCACGATCAGCCAGCCCAGCAGCTGGAGGAGCACGGAGCTGTCGATCACTTCTCGCCCACTTCTTCTCGTACTGCTTCTCGTTCTCTACTTCTCGGTCGCTCGACGTTCGAGACTGAGGCCGTCCACCCGGAGCGACGCGACCTGGCGGGCCCATGTGTCCGCAGCCAGAACGTCCTGCAGAACAAGGCTGTTCCCCCCGGCGACGACGTCGCGATGTCGGTGTTCGGCGACCACATCGTGCACCACGTCGAGGATGTCCAGGAAACCGATCCGGCCGGCCAGGAACGCTTCGACGCAGACCTCGTTGGCCGCGTTGTAGACGCCAGGGTACGTGCCGCCCTGCCCCCCCACCTCACGCGCCAGGCGCACCGCCGGGAACGCCTCGTCGTCCAACGGGAAGAACTGCCAGGTCGAGGGGGTGGTCAGGGAGAGCGGGGCCGCCGCGCCGGGCACCCGCTCGGGCCAGCCCAGGGCGAGCGCGATCGGCAACCGCATGTCCGGCGGCGAGCACTGGGCGATGCATGAGCCGTCGGTGAACTCCACCCAGGAGTGCACGATCGACTGCGGGTGCACCGCGACGTCGATGTCGTCGTAAGCGACG
>DAIOVT010000545.1:604-2597 GCA_036758885.1 Kineosporiaceae bacterium | reverse complement strand
GCAACAGCCTGGCGACCTCGGCGGCGATGTCGGTGACGAACTGCACCGCCAGCAGCAGACCGACCCCACGGACCCCGGACACCAGCGGACTGTGCAGCTGCCGGACCCCGTCGCTGATCGCCGCGCCGACCTCGAACGCGTTGCGGCACAGGTCATCCCGCTCGATCACCTGCAAGGTGGCCAGGGCCGCGGTGGCCGCCACCGGGTTTCCGCCGAAGGTGGTGCCGTGCTGTCCGGCACCGAGCAGTCCGGCGTTCTCCCCGGTCGCGATCAGTGCGCCGATCGGGATACCGCCGCCGAGCCCCTTGGCGAGGGTGATCAGGTCGGGCGTGATCGGCTGCTCGCCCGGGCCGAGGACGGCCGGGTTGCGGTGCGCGAACCAGGCACCGGTGCGTCCGACACCGGTCTGCACCTCGTCGAGCACCAGCAGGGCGCCGGCAGCGGCGGTCAGCCGGCGGGCGGCACCCAGATAGCCCGGCGGTGGCATCGCCACCCCCGCCTCGCCCTGCACCGGCTCGAGGACGACGGCGGCCACCTGCCCGCCCGGCTCACCGGTCAGCACGGCGGCGAGCGCGTCGGTGTCGCCGTAGGGAACGTGGACGACGCCCGGCACCAGCGGTTCGAACGGCTCGCGGTAGGCGGCCTTGTGGGTCAGCGACAGGGCGCCCATGGTGCGTCCGTGGAAGGCGCCCTCGGCCGCCACGACACCGGTGCGCTCGCCCGGGGGAGCCAGCCGGCGGGTCGCCTTGAGCGCCGCCTCGTTCGCCTCGGCGCCGGAGTTGGCGAAGAAGACCTTCGATCCGGCGGGCGCCGCGCTGAGATCGAGCAGTCGCTCGGCCAGGGCGATCTGCGGCGAGGTGGCGAAGAAGTTGGAGACGTGCCCCAGGGTGGCCAACTGCGAGGTGATCGCCGAGACCAGGAACGGGTGCGCGTGCCCGAGCGCGTTCACCGCGATACCGGCCAGCAGGTCGAGGTAGCGGTTGCCGTCGGCGTCCCAGACGTAGGCGCCCTCACCGCGAACCAGGACCCGTTGCGGGGTGCCGTAGGTGCCGACGATCGCGGCGGCGTAGCGCCCGGCCAGGGCGGCCGAGCTCGCCCCGGCCGGGTGCAGCAGGTCGGCGGACCCGGCGCCCCCGCTGACGGCCGGTTCGGCGGGGGTGGGTGAGGGGTTCAGTGCGGTCACGGCAGCACCATGGTCCCGACGCCCTCGGAGGTGAACACCTCGAGCAGCACGCTGTGCTCCACCCTGCCGTCGATGACGCTCGCCCGGGGCACCCCACCGCGGACGGCGCGCAGGCACGCCTCCATCTTCGGCACCATTCCCGACTCCAGGGTGGGCATCATCTTCTCCAGCGCCTCGGCACCGATCTCGTGCAGCAGTGAGCCGCGGTCCGGCCAGTCGGCGTAGACGCCCTCGACGTCGGTGAGCACCACGAGTTTCTGGGCGCCGAGCGCGACGGCGAGCGCCGCCGCCGCGGTGTCGGCGTTGACGTTCAGCACCTGTCCCGCGACGTCCGGGGCCACGGTGGAGACCACCGGGATGCGCCCCGCCTCGATCAGGTCGAGCACCGCCGACGGATCGACCTCGACGACGTCGCCGACCAGCCCGAGATCGACCGGCTCACCGTCGACGACGGTGCCGCGGCGGGCCGCGGTGAACAGCTTGGCGTCCTCGCCGGAGAGCCCGACCGCCCGGGCACCGCTGGCGTTGATCAGGCCGACCACCTCGCGGCCGACCTGACCGACCAGCACCATGCGGACGACGTCCACGGCCTCGGGCGTGGTCACCCGCAGCCCGCCGCGGAACTCGCTCTCGATGCCGAGCCGATCGAGCATCGAGGAGATCTGCGGGCCGCCGCCGTGCACCACCACCGGGCGCAGCCCCGCGCTGCGCAGGAAGGCCATGTCCTGGGCGAAGGCCAGCTTGAGCTCGTCGTTGAGCATCGCGTTGCCGCCGTACTTGACCACCACGATCGCCCCCGCGAAACGCTGC
>DAIOVT010000545.1:0-594 GCA_036758885.1 Kineosporiaceae bacterium | reverse complement strand
CGATCAGCACATGCGCCTTGTCATGTGCGGTGAGGTGCTCGCCCGGCAGCGGACCTGTTGCCGCGGAAGGGGTCTCAGCAGATTCGCTCATGAGGAGTAGGCGCTGTTCTCGTGCACGTAGTCGTGGGTGAGGTCGTTGCTCCAGATCGTGGCGGCCGCGGTGCCGGCGTGCAGGTCGACCTGCACGTGCACCGCCCGGCCGGTCATGTCGACCAGGTCGCGGTCTTCGCCCACACCCCCGGCCCGGCAGACCTTGACCCCGTTGATCGAGACGTCCAGCTGTGCCGGGTCGAACTCGGCCGCGGTGGTGCCGACGGCGGCCAGCACCCGGCCCCAGTTGGGGTCGTTGCCGAACACCGCGGCCTTGAACAGGTTGCTCCGGGTCACCGCCCGGGCGGCCTCCAGGGCGTCGTCCTCGGTGGCGGCGCCGACCACCTCGACCGCGATGTCGTGGCTGGACCCCTCGGCGTCCGCGATCAACTGGGCGGCCAGGTCGGCGCAGACCGCGCGGACCGCCTCGGCGAACTCGCCGGGTTCCGGGCGGATCCCGCTCGCCCCGTTGACCAGCAGGTAGACCGAGTCGTTGGTGGACAT
>DAIOVT010000544.1:0-2601 GCA_036758885.1 Kineosporiaceae bacterium | reverse complement strand
CGCCCACCGCCGGCGCCGGCCTGGCGCTGACCGCCGGCGCCGCCGTTCTGCTCGGCGGCACCAGCTTCTACGGCGGCGTCGGCGGTGTGGGCGGAACGGTGATCGGCGTCCTCCTGATCGCCGTGCTGCAGAACGGGCTCGGCCTGATCGGCGTCTCGGCCTTCTGGCAGGGCGTCGTCACCGGCGCCGTGCTGATCGCCGCCGTGCTGCTGGACAAGGTGCAGTCACGCACCTCGTGAGATGAGGACGCCGGGTGTGCCGGGTGCGGGCCTCGATCTCGACCCGGCGGCGGCGTTCAGTTCTTCGACACCAGTGACCGCAGGAAGAACGTCAGGTTCTGCGGGCGCTCGGCCAGACGGCGCATGAAGTAGCCGTACCACTGCTGCCCGTACGGCAGGTACACCCGCAGGTGCCGGCCCTCACCGATCTGGCGCAGCTGCTCGCCGTCCCTGATGCCGTAGAGCATCTGCAGCTCGAAATCGTCTGTGCCACGGCCGTTCTCGGCGGCCAGCCGCAACGCGGCACCGATCATCGCGGGGTCGTGCGAGGCCACCATCGGGTAGCCGCGGCCCTCCATCAGGATGCGCAGGCAGCGCAGGTAGGCGGCGTCCACGTCCTCCTTGGCCTGGTGCGCGACCGCGGCCGGTTCGGAGTAGGCGCCCTTGCACAGCCGGATCCGGGAGCCGGCGCCGGCGAACTCGCGGCAGTCGGCCTCGGTGCGCAACAGGTAGGCCTGCAGCACGGTGCCGAGCCACGGGTGGTCGGCGCGCAGTTCATTGACGATCGACAGGGTCGAGTCGGTGGTGGTGTGGTCCTCGGCGTCCACGGTCACCCAGATGCCGGCAGCGGCGGCCGCCGAGCAGATCCGATGCGCGTGATCGAGCGCGATGCGGTGCCCGTCCTGCGGCAGGAACTGGCCCAGCGCAGAGAGTTTCAGCGAGACCTCGATACGGTTCGGGGCGCCGTCCGCCCGCTCGCCGGTCAGCGGGGCCAGCCCCTCGAGCAGTTGCAGGTAGTGCGACACCGTGGTCCGCGCCTGGCCGAGATCGGTGGTGTCCTCGCCGAGGTGGTCGATGGTCACGAACCGGCCGGAGTCGAGCATCCCGGAGGCGACGGTGACGACGTCGGACTCGGTGACGCCGGGCACGAAGCGGTCGACCAGCTTGCGGGTGACCGGCACCCGGCTGATCGCGTTCTCGACCCGTGACGAACGCGAGGCGGCCAACAGGGGTGGACGGAGCATTTCGGCGATAGCCATGGCGATATCCCTTCTCGGATCGAGCTTTTCGGGTTCCGGCCGGTGACCGGTGGGGTGGTTCAGTTGGCGGCGTGTTCAGTCGGTGAGCTGGTGCGGGTAGCGGTGGTCGGTCGCCGGCACGAAGGTCTCCTTGATCGTGCGGGCCGAGGTCCAGCGGAGCAGGTTCTGCGGGGAACCGGCCTTGTCGTTGGTGCCGGAGGCGCGGGCGCCGCCGAAGGGCTGCTGCCCGACGACCGCGCCGGTCGGCTTGTCGTTGACGTAGAAGTTGCCGGCGGCGAACCGCAGCCCCTCGCTCGCCGTGGCGATCGCCTGGGCGTCGGTGGCGATGATCGAGCCGGTCAGGGCGTAGGCCGAGCCCCGGTCGACGGTCTCGATCGCGCGCTCGAAGGCGCCGGGCGTGGAGTCGTCGTAGACGTGCACGGCCAGGATCGGGCCGAAGTACTCCTTGGTGAACGCCTCGTCGCCCGGGTCGTCGCCGAGCAGCACGGTCGGCTCGACGAAGTAGCCGACGCTGTCGTCGGCGTGACCGCCGGCCAGCACGGTCAGGCCCGGGGTCGACTTGGCCCGGGCCAGCGCCGCGGCGTTGCGGTCGAAGGAGCGCTTGTCGATCACCGCGCCACCGAAGTTCGAGAAGTCGGTGATGTCGCCGTAGGTCAGCTCCGAGGCCTTGGTCACCAGGTCGTCGCCCATGCGCGACCACACCGAGCGGGGGATGAAGGCCCGCGAGGCGGCCGAGCACTTCTGGCCCTGGAAGTCGAAGGCTCCCCGCAGCAGCGCGGTGGTCAGCACGTCGGGGTCGGCCGAGCTGTGGGCGAGCACGAAGTCCTTGCCGCCGGTCTCGCCGACCAGGCGCGGGTAGCTGCGGTAGTTGGCGATGTTGTTGCCGACCTGCTGCCACAGGTGCTGGAAGGTGGCGGTGGAGCCGGTGAAGTGGATGCCGGCCAGGTTCGGGTCGGCGAGCAGCACGTCGGAGACCATCGGGCCGTCGCCGATCACCAGGTTGATCACGCCCGCTGGCAGCCCGGCCGCCTCGAGCAGCTTCATCGTCCAGTAGGCGGCGACCGCCTGGGTCTCCGAGGGCTTCCAGACCACGGTGTTGCCCATCAGCGCCGGCGCGGTCGGCAGGTTGCCCGCGATCGCGGTGAAGTTGAACGGGGTGATCGCGTAGACGAAGCCCTCGAGCGGGCGGTACTCGACCTTGTTCCAGACCCCGGACGACGAGATCGGCTGGTCGGTGAGGATCTGCCGGGCGAACTGGACGTTGAACCGCCAGAAGTCGATCAGCTCGCACGGGGTGTCGATCTCGGCCTGGTAGGCGGTCTTCGACTGGCCCAACATCGTTG
>DAIOVT010000543.1:0-2606 GCA_036758885.1 Kineosporiaceae bacterium | reverse complement strand
GGCCCATCGTGGCGCGATAGGTCGGGTAGTTGCGGTCACCGATCCGGGTGCTGCCCACCCGGCGCACGGTGATGCCGCTGAACGAGTTCCGGCTGCGCTCGACGACGAGCGCGGCGGCCTCGGCCTCCTGCGCCATGGCCTGATAGACCGACCGCTCCATGCCGGAGGCCGATCCCCCGCGGCGGAGCCTGACCCACTCCTTGCCCGCGGGCATCCCCTCCGAGGTCTGCACGAACACCCCGGACGGAGCGAGGACGACGCCCGGCCGGCCGTCCCGGGTGTTCGTCGCGATCCTGACCGTGGCGTATCCCCGCGAGTCCGGGATCAGGTCGCCCTCGGCGCGGTAGCTCTCGCCGGTCTCCTTGATCACCGCGATGAAGTGCGCCGGACGTCTCGAGGCCGCGGCCGTGACCTTGCCGAAGGTGGCCCCCAGGACGGTGCGGGCCCGTAGCTGCGGGTGCGGCTTCACGGCCCGGACCGCCGCCGCGTCCACCACGACCGGATCGGCGGGACCGGCTGCTCCCGGGTCGGCCCCCGCGGTCGGCACGCCGGTCAGGGCCAGCAGCGGCACCGCGAGCACGGCGGCCAGAACTCTTCGGGACACGAACAGAGGTCTCACGGGGACCGGTCTCCAACACACATGAACGACCGCCCCCGCGATCTGCCCGGTGCCCGGCCGGACGGCCGGCGCACCCGCGACCCTCCCCCGGGCGGACGTCGCGGCCCGATCATCGCAGAGTGACCGGCCGTCACCGGGGAGGCAGGCTCAGCGAGCGGCGTTCAGGTTGAACCTCTCCGGGTTCGGGCCGGTGCGCATGTCACGGTCCAGCCCGTCGATCGCCTCGAGTTCGGCGGCGGTGAGTTCGAAACCCCAGACGTCGATGTTCTCGGCGATCCGCGACGGGGTCACCGACTTGGGCAGCACCACCCGGCCCTGCTGCAGGTGCCACCGGATGATCACCTGCGCGGCGCTCAACCGTGGCCGGCCGCGATCGCGGTCACCACCTCGTCGTCCAGCACCTGCTTGCCCGAGGCCAGCGGGCTCCAGGCCTCGATCGCGATGTCGTTCTCGGCGCAGAACTCACGCAGCTCACGCTGCTGCAGGTAGGGGTGCAGCTCGATCTGGTTGATCGCGGGGTACTCACCGGTCGCCTCGTGGGCGCGGCGCAGATGCTCGATGTGGAAGTTGCAGACGCCGACCGCGCGCACCCGTCCGGAGTCGCGCAACCGCAGCAGCCCGCTCCAGGCCTCGGCGTAGGCGTCCGCGGCGGGCGCCGGCCAGTGGATCAGATAGAGATCGAGGACGTCGAGGCCCAGCCGCTGCATCGAGGCCTCGAAGGCCGCCTCGACGGCCAGGTGGTCGTCGTTCCACACCTTGGTGGTCACGAAGATCTCCGACCGGGGAACGTCCGTCCGCGCCAGCACCCGGCCGACCCCGGACTCGTTGCCATAGATCCGCGCCGTGTCGATGTGCCGGTAGCCGTCGGCCAGTGCGGTGGAGAAGGCGGCGTCCACCTCGTCGTCGGGTACCTGCCAGACACCGAACCCCACTCGGGGAATGGCCACCTGCCCCGCGCCGGCACGCAGTGAGACATTCGGAACGACTGCTGCATCAACCATGTTGATACCCTAAACCCTTCTCGGACAACGGTTTCCGGACGGTGACCTAGGGTGTGCTGGTGCATCCCAGACCTGCCGCTGTGCTCTTCGACTTCGACGGCACGCTCGCCGACACCGTCGGCCTGATCCTGGCCACCTTCGCCGCGGTACTGCCCGAGCCGGTCCCGGTGGACGAGGTCCGCTCCTGGATCGGTCACCCGTTGCTGCCGGTTTTCGAGAACCGGTACCCCGGCCGCGGCGAGGAGTTCACCGCCCGGTACAAGGCCTGGAACGCGGCGCATCACGACGACCTGATCCGGCCGGTACCAGGTATCGCCGCCCTGCTGACCGAGCTGGCGGCGTGCGGGGTGGGGGTCGGCGTGGTCTCCTCGAAGAGCACACCGATGGTGCGGCGCGGCCTGTCCGTCCTGGGGCTGGCCGAGCGCAGTGGCCCGGTGATCGGGCTGGAGGACTGCCCCCGGCACAAGCCCGATCCCGCCCCGTTGCTGCTCGGCGCCCGGCGACTCGGCGTCGACCCCGCGCAGTGCCGCTACGTCGGGGACACCTCGGTGGACGTCGAGGCCGCCCGCGCCGCCGGCATGGGGTCGATCGCGGTCACCTGGGGCGCGGCCGGCAGGAACACGCTGCTGGCGGCGGGTCCGGACGCGCTGGTCTCGACCGTGCCCGAGCTGGCCGACCACCTGGGCGGGTCCGCGGACCAGGCCGGGGCTCGCTGAGCCCGGATCCCCTGCGGTCCCGGCACAGCACGAGGCCCCACCACCCGGATCCGGGAGCGGGGCCTCGAACTGAATCGGGACGATCGAACGCGTCAGTCCTCGTCCTCGGAGTCGAGGGCGCGGACCTTGTTCACGTCGACCGCGATACCGGGACCCATCGTGGTGGTGATGACGCCCTTGCGCAGGTACCGGCCCTTGGCCGCAGACGGCTTCAGCCGGAGCACCTCTTCGAGCGCCGCGGAGTAGTTCTCCACCAGCTGCTTCTCGTCG
>DAIOVT010000542.1:0-2668 GCA_036758885.1 Kineosporiaceae bacterium | reverse complement strand
ATGTTCCAGGAGGGCTACAAGCTCGCCGACTGCGAGCTCTCCTGGCACCTGGCCATCGAGGACGAGTCCGGCACCCCGGTCGGTTCGGTGCCCTACACCGCCGGCGACCCGGTGTTCCACCCGGGCCGGCTGCTCTCCCTGGTGCTCGACGTGACCGCCCCGCTGCCGCAGCCGCAACTGCACCCCGAGGTGACGGTCGAGCCCCGGCCCGCACCCTCCACGGCCCATCGGTACGTGCGCTCCTCGGCCGAGGCGATGGACCGGGTGCCGGTGCACGTGCTCAAGGAGCTGGAGCCCGGTCACGGCGGACACGGCCCGGCGATCGTCGAGGGCCCGTTCTTCACCGCCCGGATCCTGCCCGGCTGGGACTTCCGGGTCACCTCGGCCGGCGATCTGGTGCTGACCGACAGCCACTGAGTCGCAGCCACTGAGTCGCAGCCACTGAGTCGCAGCCACTGAGCCGGAACAGCTGACGAATCCGAAAGGACCACCACCATGCGAGTTCCCATGACCGAGTACCTGGTGATCAACCTGGAGACCGAACGCTGGGTCTGCCGGGTCTGCTCCCACGACTTCGGGTCGGCCCGGGAGAACTACAAGCTCGGAGCCCTCGTCCACGACCGGGATCCACGCGAGATCCACCAGTCGATCATCGATCCCGAGCGCTACGAGTACACCTTCAGCCCGGACCCGGCCTACTGCCGGATCCTGGAGTACTACTGCCCGGGCTGCGGCACCCAGATCGAGACCGAGTACCTGCCCCCGGGCCACCCGCCGACCGTCGACATGCTGATCGACATCGACGCCCTGCGCGCGCAGTGGGAGGCGCGCGGCGTGGACGCCGAGGCCGTGCACAACTACGGCCCCGGTGACGACGCCCAGGCATACACGGCCGCTCTCAAGGCCATCGGCCACATCCGCTGACCCGCTTTCCCTGCAGACCTCAAGGAGGAGATCAACATGAGGCGCATCTCCGTGGACATCGGTGGCACGTTCACCGACTGTTTCTTCGTCTGGGACGACAAGTACATCGACGCCAAGGCCCTGACCACCCACCACAACCTGGCCCTCGGGTTCAACGAGGCGCTCGAACTCGCCTGCAAGAGAGCGGGTCTGGACCGATCGACGGTGCTGAGCGAGGTCGACTCGGTGCGGTACGCGACGACCCTGGGCACCAACGCCCTGATCGAGCGGAACGGTCCGAAGGTCGCCGCGATCGTCACTCACGGCTTCGAGGACACCATTCCGCTCTCCCGGGGCCGCGGCTACGGCGAGGGCCTGGACAGCACGATGCAGCAGAACCTGCCGGCCGCCGAGCGCCCCGAACCGCTGGTGCCGCGCTCGTTGATCCGCTCGATCAAGGAGCGGATCAACTCGGCGGGCAAGATCGTCGCCCGGCTCGACCCGGAGGATGTGCGCGGCGTCGTCCGCGAACTGGTCGACGCCGGCTCCGAGGCGATCGTGGTCTCGCTGGTCAACTCGACCGAGAACCCGGAACACGAGCTGATGGTCCAGGAGATCATCCTGGACGAGTTCCCGCCGCACGAGCTCGGCGCGATCCCGGTGCTGCTCGGCCACCAGGTCTCCGGGCGCAAGGGCGAGTACGTGCGGGCCACCTCGACCATCGTCGACGGCTACCTGCACGAGATCATGTTCCACGCGCTGTCGCAGCTGTCGAACAACCTGCGTGACTACGGCTACGACAAGCCGATGCTGGTGATCCACAACTCCGGTGGCATGGCGCAGATGAACTCGACCGACGCGCTGCAGACCATCCACTCCGGCCCGATCGCGGGAGTCGGTGCAGCAGAACACCTTTCGACCGAGACCGGTCTCGGTCACGTGATCTCCACCGACATGGGCGGCACATCGTTCGACATCGGCCTGGTGCCTGAGGGCGGGGTCAAGCACTACGACTTCCTGCCCACGATCGACCGCTGGCTGGTCTCGGTGCCGATGGTGCACCTGGACACCCTCGGTGCCGGTGGCGGCTCGATCGCCAGTTACGACCGGATCCACAACTCGATCAAGATCGGCCCGCAGTCCGCCGGCTCCAACCCGGGCCTGGCCTGCTACGACCGCGGTGGGCTGCGCCCCACGGTGACCGACGCCGACCTGTTGCTCGGCTACCTCGACCCGGACAACTACGCCAACGGCTACATCAAGCTCAATCCGCGGCGGGCCAGGTTCGCCATGGAGGAGACCCTCTGCGACGAGCTCGACATCGACGTCATCGACGTCGCCAAGACCATCAAGGACGGCGTCGACGAGCAGATGGCGATCGGCATCGGCAAGGAACTGCGGGTGCGCGGCTACCTGCCGGAGGACTTCACGATGCTCGCCTACGGCGGCAACGGCCCCCTGCACGCCTGCGGCATCGCCCGGCACGCCGGCATCAAACGCGTTCTGGCGCCACCGTTCTCGTCGGTCTTCTCGGCCTGCGGTGCGGGCAACATGAAGCAGTTGCACTTCCACGAGCGCGGCGTGCACGTGACGATGTACAACGCCACCAACCGCACCCTCTTCGACCGCTACGAGGACTTCAACGCCGTCGTCGAGGAGCTCGAGGCCCGCGGCCGGGAGGACCTGGTGCGTCAGGGGTTCTCGGCCGGTCAGGTCAGGCACCGGCTCGAGCTGGACATGCGTTACGGCAACCAGTTGCTCACCC
>DAIOVT010000541.1:0-2696 GCA_036758885.1 Kineosporiaceae bacterium | reverse complement strand
AGTAGAAACTGATCTGAGGAGAACGCCGTGGCCGTCCCCAAGCGGAAGATGTCCCGCAGCAACACGAGGCACCGCCGCTCGCAGTGGAAGGCGGTCCCGACCCCGCTGGTCGAGCGCACCGAGGGTGGCCAGGTCACCTACTCGCGGCCGCACCAGGCGCGCGTGGTCACCGATTCCGCGGGCACTCCGCTGTATCTCGAGTACAAGGGCCGCAAGGTCAAGGATCTCTGAGTCCGGCGCGCCCGTGGTCGCCCCGGATCTGGTGGGTCTGCAGCGCCGTCTCGGCGTTGAGCTCGACCCGGAGTTGCTCACCCGCGCCCTGACCCACCGCTCCTACGCCTACGAGCACGGGGGGCTGCCGAACAACGAGCGTCTCGAGTTCCTCGGTGACGCCGTGCTCGGTCTGGTGGTCACCGCGGCCCTGTTCGAGCGACACCCCGACCTGCCCGAGGGGCAGCTCGCCAAGCTGCGTTCGGCCGTGGTCAACATGCGCGCCCTGGCGGACGTCTCCCGCGGTCTCGAGGTCGGGCCGCATCTGCTGCTCGGCCGTGGCGAGTCGACCAGTGGCGGCGCGGACAAGTCCTCGATCCTGGCCGACACCCTCGAGGCGCTGATCGGTGCCGTCTACTGCGAGCACGGCATCGGCGTGGCCGGTGAGTTCGTGCACCGGCTGGTCGACGACCTGATCGCCGCGTCGGCGTCCAAGGGCGCCGGCTTGGACTGGAAGACCAGCCTGCAGGAGCGCACCGCCACCCTGTCGCTCGGCGTCCCCGAGTACGTGGTGAGCGAGGAGGGCCCGGACCACGCCAAGGTGTTCCATGCCGTCGCCGTGGTCGACGGCCGCCACCTGGGTGAGGGCAGCGGGCGCAGCAAGAAGGAGGCCGAACAGGTCGCCGCCTCGCTGGCCTACGCCGAACTGTCGCCCGCGCAGGCCGAGGCCTGACCCGGCAGCGGGCCTGATCGGTGCCTGAGCTCCCCGAGGTCGAGGTGGTCCGGCGGGGCCTGGCCGACTGGGCCGTCGGGTCGAGGATCACCGGCGTCCAGGTGCTGCACCCTCGCCCGGTCCGCAACCACCTGGCCGGCCCCGGCGACTTCGCCGACCGGCTGCGCGACCGCTGGATCGTCGGCGCCGAGCGCCGCGGCAAGTACCTCTGGCTGCCGCTCGGCGATCAACCGGGCGACCCCGATCAGGACGGCGACCCGCACCAGGACGGCGCCCATGAGGACGGCGCTGATGAGGATGGCGCCCATGAGGCACTCCTGGTACATCTGGGCATGAGCGGGCAGATGGTGCTGCAACCCCCGGACGCCGCCCCGGAACGCCACCTGCGGGTGGTGCTGAACCTGGCCGGAAGTGCCGAGGGACGCCAGCTGCGCTTCGTCGACCAGCGCATGTTCGGCGGGCTGCAACTGGTCGACCTGGTGCCCACCGCCGACGGGCTGGCGCCGTACCGGGTGCCGGTGCCGGTCGCCCACATCGCCCGCGACCTGCTCGACGAGCACCTCGACCTGCCCGGCGTCGTCCGGCGGATCCGCGGCCGCAGCAGCGGCGTCAAGCGGGTGCTGCTCGACCAGCAGGTGGTCTCCGGGATCGGCAACATCTATGCCGACGAGGCGCTGTTCCGGGCCCGGCTGCACTACGACAGGCCCTCGAACACGTTGGCGCCCAAGGTGATTCGCGAGGTCCTCGGCGCCGCCACCGAGGTGATGCGGGACGCCCTGGCCGCCGGCGGAACCAGTTTCGACTCGCTGTACGTCGACGTGAACGGCCAGTCCGGCTACTTCGAGCGAGAGTTGTACGCCTACGGCCGCGAGGGCGAACCGTGTCTGCGCTGCGGAGCCCCGATGGTTCGTGAGCCGTTCATGAACCGCTCCTCCTTCCGCTGCCCCCGTTGTCAACGGGCACCACGAACCCGGACCCAGGGCCGGACCGGAGGTCTGGGGCGAGCCGGGAACGTGTCGCACGCCGCACGGGGATAGCCTGACTTTGTGCAGGACGCCAGGGGGCCGGCGAACGGGTCGGGCGACGGAACGGCCGAAGAGGTGCCGGCCGACCCGCCCACGTCGGACGTGCGAGTACTCGTGGTCGACGACCACGAGGTGGTTCGCCGTGGCGTGAGCGAGGTCGTCGGCGCCGATCCCGGGCTGGTCGTCGTGGCCGAGGCGGCCACTGTGACCGACGCCGTCCGGCGGGCCCAGGCGGTGCGTCCGGACGTGGTCATCGTCGATCTGAAGCTGCCCGACGGCACCGGCCTGGACATCGTCCGGGTGCTGCGGGCCGAACTGCCGCACGCCCGGTGTCTGGTGCTCACCTCGAGCGACGACCCGGGGGCGGCGCACGCGGCCTGGCAGGCCGGCGCCTACGCGTTCCTGCTGAAGAGCGCCCGGATCAGCGAGATCGCCGACGCGATCCGCAAGGTGGCCGCCGGCCGCCGGCTGCTCGACGAGCGTTCGGCTACCTCGCGGCAGGGTGCCGAGGACCCGCGCCAGGCGCTCACCCCCACCGAGCGCAAGGTGCTCGACCTGATCGGCAACGGGTTGTCCAACCGCGAGATCGGTGACCAGCTGGGTCTGGCCGAGAAGACGATCAAGAACCACGTCACCGGGATGCTCGCCAAGATGGGCTTCCGGCGCCGCACCCAGGCGGCCGCCTGGATCGCCGGCCGGCGCGGCCCGGACTGGAGTTCGCGCCTGGG
>DAIOVT010000540.1:0-2697 GCA_036758885.1 Kineosporiaceae bacterium | reverse complement strand
CGGGTCTGCGAACTGCTCACCGAACTCGGCTACCTGGCCGGCGATCCGGCTCCGGACGCAGCGGCCGGAGGCGATCTCAGCGTCACCGCGCAGGGCCGGACTCTGAGCCGGATCTACTCCGAGTCCGACCTGCTTGTCGCCGAGTGCCTGCGCCGGCGCGCCTGGCACGGCATGGACCCGGCCGGGCTGGCCGCCTGCGTCAGCGCGGTGCTCTACTCCTCGCGACGTGACGAGGTGCTTCCGCTGTCGCACACCCCGGGCGGCCCGGTCCGCGAGGCGCTGCGCGAGACCATTCGCCTCCACGACGAACTCACCGAACGCGAGCGGGCCCACCGGCTCGAGCCGACCCGTGACATCGAGCTCGGCCTGACCCGGGCGGTACACCGCTGGACCCGGGGCTACGACCTCGAGTCGGTGCTGGACGGCGAGGAGTTCGAACTCTCGGCCGGTGACTTCGTGCGCTGGTGCCGGCAGGTGATCGATCTGCTCGGCCAGTTGCACACCACCGCGGGCAACGCGGGGGACACCGAGCTACGGTCGACGGCCTCGGCCGCGATCGAGGGTGTCCGGCGTGGGGTGGTCGATCTCGCGGGCCGCTGACACGTGGCTGCTGACACCGTGGCCACTGACACCGTGCGCGGACCCGGGCGGGCTCAGCGGCCCTCGCCGGCGGCGAGCGCCATGACCAGCCGAGCCAACGGGGTGTCCAGACCCCACTTCTGCGCGACCTCGAGCAGCTGCGCCTGGTCCGGCGGTGTGACCGGCAGGACGTCGTCCGGTTCGGGCAGATCGGCGTCCCGGACCACGCGCACCACGTCCATGGCCACGTCCAGGTAGTCGCTCGCGTCGAGCAGTTTGCGGCGCACCCCCGGGGCCAGGTCGCTGCCCGGGTCGGCCGCGGCGGCGCGCAGAGCCGGCAGCCCCGGATACCGGCTGACCAGCGACGACGCCGTCTTCTCACCGATCCCGGGCACCCCCGGCAGGCCGTCGCTGGGGTCACCGCGCAGGGCTGCCATCTCGGCGTAGGCGGTTCCGTTCGGCACGCCGTACTTGGCCTGCAGGGCCGCCTGGTCGATCACCTCGAGATTGCGCACCCCCCGTCCGGTGTAGAGCACCCGTACCCCGGCCGCGTCGTCGACGAGCTGGAACAGGTCCCGGTCGCCGGTGACGATGTCGACGTCCGCGCGGGCCCCGGCCGCAGCCGCTGCCGTCGTCTCGCGGGTGGTCAGGGTGCCGATGACGTCGTCCGCCTCCAGGTCGGGGCCGCCGAGGCGGGCCAGCCCGGCCGCGGCGAGCACCTCGATCATCACCGGCACCTGCACCGCGAGCGGGTCGGGCACCTCCTCGGCGCCGCTGACCGGGTCGGCGACCCGGTGCGCCTTGTAGCTGGGTATCGCCGCGACCCGGAAGGCGGGGCGCCAGTCGTCGTCCCAACAGGCCACGAACCGGGCGGGGGAGCGCCGGGTGATCAGCGTCGCGATCATGTCGACGAAACCGCGCACCGCGTTCACCGGCGTCCCGTCCGGGGCGGTGTAGCTCTCCTTCACCCCGAAGAAGGCCCGGAAGTACAGCGACGCCGAGTCCAGCAACATCAACCGTTGCCGCACACGGCCGTCGCCGGCGCCGGGACCGGCCGTGGGACCGCTCGTGGGACCGCTCGTGGGACCGGTGGTAGGACTTCCGGAACCGGCCTGCGGGAACCTGCTCATACTGGGCACTCGCCGATCCTGCCAGGAAGCATGCGCTGTGCCGTACCCTGCGCAGGTGGAGGAGATCGATCGGCAGATCGTCGACCTGCTCAGCCGCGACGGGCGGATGAGCTTCACCGACCTGGGCAAGGCCACGGGGTTGTCGACCTCCGCCGTCCATCAACGGGTTCGCCGGCTCGAGCAACGCGGCGTCATCCGCGGTTATGCGGCGGTGGTCAACCCCGATGCGCTGGGTCTGCCACTGACCGCGTTCGTCTCGGTGACCCCGCTCGACAGCTCGGCACCCGACGACGTGCCCGACCAGCTCTCCGGTCTCGACGAGATCGAGGCCTGCTACTCGGTGGCCGGTATCGAGAACTACATCCTCAAGGTGCGCGTGAAGAACCCCGGTGAGCTGGAGTCACTGCTTGCCAAGATCCGCGCTGCGGCGGCCGTCTCGACACGTACCACCGTGGTGCTGTCGACGCCTTTCGAGTCCCGGCCGATCCGCACCTCCCAGGCGCTCGCCTGACCCTCCGTACCAGAACGGTTCAGGACGAGAGCTCAAGCTCACCCGTTCAGCGGACGAGATTGCAGCCATGTCCGCTCCGCGCCGCGCCACGCCCGGGCCCGAAAGGTCCGATCGGGCACCGGCTCGTCGCGCCGAACAACCTGTCTCACCTGCGAGAACGTCCCGCACCGGACGGCGCCGCCACCGCGGCCGACGGCGCCGCGGCGCGAGCGCGGTGATCGTGACGGTGGCCCTGGCCATCGCCGGCACCGCACTCGCCTACCGCTTCGCGATGATCTCGACGGGCTCGACCGCCCCGGCTCCGGCCCAGGTGCTCCGGCATGTGCTGAACAGCCTGACGCTCACCCTCGCCGTACTCAGCCTGAGCGCCCTGCTCCGCCGGGCGCAGCGCCCGGCCTGGGCCGCGCTGATCTCCTGGACGGTGATCCTCACCCCGGCGCTCGCCGCGGCCACCGAGATCGTCCAGGGCCTGAACCG
>DAIOVT010000539.1:0-2703 GCA_036758885.1 Kineosporiaceae bacterium | reverse complement strand
ATCACCGGCCGATCGAGCGTCGTCATCGACGCCGACGGTGTCGTGGTGCGGTCGGCTCGGGGGGCTCGGCGGAGAACGGAGTGCTTGTGGCCCTGAGGACTGATGGACGGCGTCGTCGCCGGCGTGACGGTGTGTTCTCGGTGTTCTCGACTGCGCGTGGCGGGCGATCCGGTGCCTCTGTCGTCATGGTCATGGCGGTACTGACGGTCGCGTTCTCGGTCGCCTTCCCGCTTGCGCTACAAGAAGCCCTGGTGTCCCCGGCCGCGGCCGACCCGTTGGCCGCGCGTCCGGCCCGGCCCGACCTGGAGACCGTGCGCAAGCAGGTCGAGCAGCTCAACGAGCAGGCCGCCGAGGTGACCGAGCAGTACAACGCGGCGCGGGTGCGGCTCGGCAGCGTGCAGGTGGCGCTGAAGGCCTCCTCGTCGCGGGTGGTGCAGCAGCAGCAGCGGGTCACCCAGGCACGCAAGTCGCTGGGCCGGCTGGCGGCCGAGTCCTACCGTTCCGGGGGCATGGACGGGTTGATGGTCCTGCTGGACGACGACCCCCAGGCGCTGCTCGCCGCGAGCGGGCTGCGCGCCTCGCTCAGTGAGCGTCAGGCACAGGGCGTTCAGGCGTTGCTGGCCGAGCAGAAGCAGCTGGCCAAGGATCAGGGCGACCTGAAGACGCAGCAGAGCCAACTGACCACGACCCAGAACGAGATCGAGACGAAGAAGAAGGACGTCGAGGCCAAGCTCGCCAAGGCGAAGCAATTGCTGGCCGGCTTGGACGGTTCGCAGCGCCGGGCGATCGCCCGGATCTCCCGGAATATGGACGGGCAGTCCCTGGCCGCGCTCGGGATCGACGTCCCGGCCGACGGCAAACTGACCTGCGCAGGGGTCGGTATCCAGGCGCCCAACGCACGGGCGGCGAAGGCGATCGCCTTCGCCTGCGCGCAGTTGGGCAAGCCGTACGGCTGGGGTGGTGAGGGCCCGAGGTCCTACGACTGCAGCGGACTGGTGCTGGCCTCGTGGGGTGCCGCCGGGGTGTCGTTGCCGCACAACGCGGCGATGCAGTCCTCGTACGGAACCCGGGTCTCGATGGCCGCGTTGCAGCCCGGCGATGTCGTGTTCTTCCGTAGTCCCATCTCGCACAACGGGATCTACATCGGCAAGGGACTGATGATCCACGCCCCGCAGACCGGCGACGTCATCAGGATCGCCTCGGCCCGTCTCGACAACCGGCTCACCGCGGCGGTTCGTCTCTAGCTCGCGACGATGTCGCGGTGTTCACCGCCCACGAGGCCAGCACCATGGCGATCACCAACCAGAACTGGTTGTAGAAGGCCTGCTTGTTGACCAGGTTCGCCGCGCCGAGCAGTACCGCGGCCCACACCAGCCAACGTGCCGGGTCGGGGTCGGTGCGCCGCACCACGAGGGTCACCGCGGCCAGGGCCGCCAGGACGATCGTGGCCGTGATCCAGAACGGCGGGGTCCAGTCCAGTTCGTTCATCGCGAGCAGGTACAGGGTGTCGGCGAACCGAAGCGGCTGATACCGGATCAGCAGGAACACCGTGTCGTCGAGGAATGCCCGGGCATCGGCGAGCAGCCAGGGCGTCACCAGCACGCCCGCCGTCAGCGCGGTCGCCACGGCCCGGCGCAGACCGAACCTGGGCCAGGCGGCGAGCAGCGGCAGCAATAGTGCGAGGTGTTGCTTGCAGGCCATACCGAGGGCGAACAGCACGATCGCCGTCCGGTACTTCTGCCTGGTCAGTGCCCAGCAGGCGCCGGCGAGCGCGGCCAGCAGCATCGGTTCGGTCCAGGCCTGTTCCACCTGGGTCGCCGTGCCCGGCAGCAACAGCAGCAGCGCGGCCACCGCGGCGGCGACCCGGGTGTTCGACGCCGGAGCCGGACGCGTCACGCTGACGCCGCCTGCACCGATCCGGTCGAGGGAGAACGGCATGCAGCGCAGGATCAGCGCCGCCAGAACGGTCAGCGCGACCAGGGCGTACCGCACGTCGCCGAACAGCCATCGCCCCGGTGCCGTGAGCAGCGCCGTCCAGGGCAGATAGGTGAACGCCCCCATCACCCCGGGGGGCCCGAGCCAGGTCTCGCGGTAGATGTCGTGCCCGGCGGCCAAGGAGTCGGCGGCCGCCTGCAGCGTGTACCAGACGTCGATGCTCGGGGCCGGGTCACGAGTGATCAGCAGGTAGGAGCTCAGCAGGTATCCGGCCAGTGCGACCGCCAGGGCGAGATCGCCGCCATGCCGCCAGGGCAACAGCAGCACCACCGCGCAGACCAGGGCACTGATCGCGATCACCGCGCGGACCTGCCGGGCCGGCCCCGGTTCGAGGTAGGTGAAGGCGGGAACCAGCCAGACCATCGCCCCGGCCAGCGCGATCGCCGCGGCCATGCCGATCGGACCGGCCCGGGGTCCGGGCCCGCGGCGGGCGGTGCGCCCGGAGTGGACGGCGAGCAGGATCAGGGCGGCCAGGTAACCCAGCACGATCCAGACCCGGAACCGAACCACGGTGTACGAGGCCATGGTGCAGACTGCGACCAGCAGGATCGGGGCGACCGGATCGAGCAGCAGTGCGACTGATCCTGTGGCCCGTGGCGAGGATCGACGGCCAGGGCCCCATTCCATGTCCGGAACCCTAGGGCCTGTCACGCCGCGCGGTTGCCCGCTCGGGCCGCCCGGGCCGTCGGGCTGCCCGGGCCGTCGGAC
>DAIOVT010000538.1:0-2729 GCA_036758885.1 Kineosporiaceae bacterium | reverse complement strand
AGAAGCTCGGGACGCCGGCCGACAAGATCAACTGGGTTCAGGCGCCGTCGGCCCAGCGCGAGACCCTGATCGCCAACGGCCAGGTCGACCTGGTGGTCGCCACCTACTCGATCACCGATACCCGCAAGGAGAAGGTGTCCTTCGCCGGTCCATACCTGATCGCCGGCCAGGATCTCCTGGTCCGCGCGGACGACACCTCGATCACCGGTGTGGACTCCCTGGCGGGGAAGAAGCTCTGTTCGGTGACGGGCTCGACGTCCGCGCAGAACGTCAAGAAGGAAGTTCCACAGGTCAACCTGCAGGAGTTCGGTACCTACTCCGAATGCCTGGCCGGTCTGGTCTCCAAGGCGGTGGACGCGCTGACCACCGATGACACCATCCTCGCCGGATACGCGGCCCAGGCTCAGTACAAGGGCAAGGTCAAGGTCGTCGGAAAGCCGTTCTCGACGGAGAACTACGGGATCGGCCTGAAGAAGGGCGACACCGAACTCTGCAACAAGGTCACCGAGGCGCTGAAGACGATGATCTCGGACGGATCGTGGCAGAAGATCATTGACACGAACCTCGGCCCCGCCGGGTACAAGCCCGGTCCGGGCAACCCGCCGACCCCGGCCGCCTGCTCCTGATTCTCCAGCCGTGCCCCTGCTCCGGGAACACCACCCGGAGCAGGGGCCGCGGTGCGAGATTCCGGTTGGTTTCTGTGTGAACCGATTCCACGGCTGAACGGCTGGAGGTGACGAAGGAATGGACTTTCTCGGCGACTACAACGTCCTCGGGGCGTTTGTCGAGACGATCAAGTACTCGCTTCTCGGAGCGATAGGCGCATTGATCATCGGGACCCTGGTCGCGGTGATGCGAGTCTCGCCGGTGGCGGTGCTCCGCGGGCTGGGAACGACCTACGTCAACGTTGTGCGGAACACGCCGTTGACGCTGTTGATGGTGCTCAGCATCCTGGGCCTGTCATTCATCGTCGGGCTCTCGCTCTCCGACGACTTCGCCGCCAACACCTTTCGCTGGGGCGCTGTGATCATCGCCGTCTATCACGCGGCTTTCGTCGCCGAGGCGCTGCGCAGCGGAGTGAACACGGTCCCGGCCGGCCAGGCCGAGGCGGCACGATCCATCGGCCTGACGTTCTCGCAGAGCCTGACCCAGGTGATCCTGCCGCAAGCATTCCGTGGCGCCATCGCCCCGCTGGGCTCGACGATGATCGCACTGATCAAGAACACCACCGTCGTCCAGGTGATCGGTGGCACCGAGGCCGCCGGACTGCTCGCCACCATCGTCGAGAACGAGGGTGGCTCGATCAGCGTGTTCGCCATCTTCGCCCTCGGCTTCGTCATTCTGACTCTCCCGTTGGGACTCTGGTTCACCAGCCTGTCCCGTCGCCTGGCGGTGAAGCGATGAGCGCCCAGTCTGTTCTGTTCGATGCCCCCGGGCCCAAGGCCCGGCGACGGCACAACATCCTCACCGTGGTCGGTGCTCTCCTCGCGCTGCTGGTCCTGTACGTCGTGGTCCGCCGGTTCCAGCAGGCGGGCCAGTTGGATCCCTCCCTCTGGAAGCCTTTCGTCACCGAGCCCGCGGTATGGACCGAATACCTGCTTCAAGGCCTGTGGGGCACGATCAAGGCGGCACTGCTGTCCATCGTCTTCGCGGGGGTCTTCGGTCTGGTCTTCGGCATGGGGCGGTTGTCCGAGAGCAAGCCCATCCGCTGGATCTCCGGCGTCGTCGTGGAGTTCTTCCGCGCCGTGCCGGTGCTGATCATGATGATCATCTTCGGTCTGGGCCTCTACCCGCAGCTCGATCTGATTCCCGACTCGTTGGTGCCCCTGGCGGGTGTGGTCACGGCCCTCACCCTGTACAACGGGGCGGTCATCGCCGAACTGGTCCGCTCCGGCGTGTTCGGCCTGCCCAAGGGTCAGGCCGAGGCGGGGCTGTCGATCGGGCTGACTCCCGGTCAGACCCTGCGCACCATCCAGATGCCGCAGGCGCTCACCGCGATGCTGCCGGCGTTGATCAGCCAGTTCGTCGTGATCCTCAAGGACTCGGCACTCGGTTACGGCATTCTCTACACCGAGCTGCTCACCTGGGGTAAGACGCTCGGATCGGCTTACGGCAACACCGTGCCCGCGTACATGGTCGTCGGGCTGATCTTCATTCTGATGAACTTCGGCCTGACCAAGCTGGCAAGCGTGGTGGAGAAGCGGTTGAAGCGCCGTGGCCGCTCGACGGTCCCTGCTCCGGTCGCTGTTCCTTTGGCGGGGGGCAACGCCGAGATGTTGACGATCGCGCCGCAGGCCGACGATCCCCCGACCAAGGGACAGGGCAGCTAGGCCCGGTCGGGCAACGCTCGTCGCGCCCTCCTGCGAGTAGTCGCGGCCGCAACCGCACCGGGTGCGGTTGCTGAGAAGATGGATCGGTGGTCACCATTCCCGGCATAGCCGGCCCGGCGGAGTCGGCGCAGGTCCAGGTCCGGACCTATGAGGTTCGGACGCATGGTTGTCAGATGAATGTGCACGACTCGGAGCGGCTCTCCGGGCTGCTCGAGGACGCCGGCTACGTCCGCGCACCCAGCGGTGAGCAGGCCGACGTGGTCGTCTTCAACACCTGCGCCGTCCGTGAGAACGCCGACAACAAGCTCTACGGCAACCTGGGCCAGCTGGCGCCGGTGAAGGCGCAACGGCCCGGCATGCAGATCGCCGTCGGCGGGTGTCTGGCACAGAAGGACCGCG
>DAIOVT010000537.1:0-2730 GCA_036758885.1 Kineosporiaceae bacterium | reverse complement strand
GATCCACAGTCGGCCCCTGTCGGGCGAGTTGTCGGCACGTCGCCGTGCGGGCTGTCAGCGGGAAGTGTCAGAGGGATCGGGCAGGATGACCACGTGGCTGATCCAGACGCTGAAGCAGACGCCGTGCAGTCGAGTGCGGAGGGCGAACTGCCGCAGAGCCAGATCCCGGACGGCGCCCGCCACCGCTGGGCGGAGCTGGCCGACACGATCAGGGCGCATCGGTTCGCCTACTACGTCAAGGACGCACCGACCGTCTCGGACGGCGAGTTCGACCTCTTGATGCGCGAGCTCGACGCTCTGGAGGAGAGCCATCCCGGTCTGCGCACGCCCGATTCGCCGACGCAGCAGGTCGGTGCCACCTACTCCACCGACTTCACCCCGGTCGAGCACCGCGAACGCCTGCTCAGCCTCGACAACGCCTTCAGTGAGGAGGAGTTGCGGGCCTGGGCCGAGCGCACCGGACGGGCGGCCGGCACCGAGTCGCCGATCGACTACCTGTGCGAGCTGAAGATCGACGGGCTGGCGATCAACCTGCTCTACGAGAACGGGGTGCTGGTGCGGGCCGCGACCCGGGGCGACGGCCGGATCGGTGAGGACGTCACCCTGAACGTCCGCACGATCGCGGGCGTGCCGCACCGGTTGACCGACCCGCAGGGGTCTCCCACCCCGGTCCCCGAGGTGGTCGAGGTGCGCGGCGAGGTGTTCTTCCCGGTCTCCGGGTTCGAGGAACTGAACGCGAGCCTGGTCGAGGCGGGCAAGGCCCCGTTCGCCAACCCGCGCAACGCGGCCGCGGGGTCGTTGCGGCAGAAGGACCCACGGGTCAGCGCGTCGCGGCCGCTGCGGATGCTGGTGCACGGCATCGGTGCGCGCCGCGGTCTGCAGATCACCCGCCAGTCCCAGGCCTACGAACTGCTCGCGGCCTGGGGGCTGCCGGTACCCGACACCTGCCGTGTGGTCGAGGGCATCGACGAGGTGATCGCGTTCGTCGCGGCCACGGGGGAGCACCGGCACGACTTCGTGCACGAGATCGACGGCGTGGTGGTCAAGGTCGACGACATCGCCACCCAGCGCCGGCTCGGGGCGACCAGCCGGGCGCCGCGCTGGGCGATCGCGTACAAGTACCCGCCCGAAGAGGTGACCACCAAGCTTCTCGACATCCGGGTCGACGTCGGTCGCACCGGCCGGGTGACGCCGTACGCGGTGATGGAGCCGGTGCTGGTGTCGGGTTCCACAGTGGCGCGGGCGACCCTGCACAACGCCTCCGAGGTGCGTCGCAAGGGGGTGCTGATCGGCGACACCGTGGTGCTGCGCAAGGCGGGTGACGTCATCCCCGAGGTGGTCGGGCCGGTGGCCGAGCTGCGCGACGGGTCCGAGCGCGAGTTCGTGATGCCCACCGCGTGCCCCGCGTGCGGCACCGAACTCGCCTACGAGAAGGAGGGCGACGCCGACATCCGCTGCCCGAACGCCCGCACCTGCCCCGCCCAGCTGCGGGAACGGTTGTTCCATCTGGCCGGCCGCGGTGCGTTCGACATCGAGGCGCTGGGCTGGGAGGGCGCCTCGGCGCTGCTCGACTCGGGGGCGCTGCGCGACGAGGCGGGCCTGTTCGCGCTGACCGCCGACACATTGCGCGGGGTGTCGCTCTACACCAACCAGGACGGCGCCCTCTCGGCCAACGGCCAGCGTCTGCTGGAGAACCTGGAACAGGCCAAGGCACAACCGCTCTGGCGGGTCCTGGTGGCCCTGTCGATCCGGCACGTCGGCCCCACCGCGGCCCGATCGCTGGCCCAGGCCTTCGGCTCGATCCCGGCGATCCGCGAGGCCACCGCCGAGGAGCTGGCCGCCGCCGACGGCGTCGGCGGCGTGATCGTCGCCTCGGTCGCCGACTGGTTCGACGTCGACTGGCACGAGGCGATCATCGACGCCTGGGCGGCTGCCGGGGTGCGTATGGCCGACGAGGTGGACACCTCGATCGCCAAGACGCTGACCGGGCTGAGCATCGTGGTCACCGGCTCGCTGGAGAACTTCTCCCGGGACGGCGCCAAGGAGGCGATCCTGGCCCGTGGCGGCAAGTCGTCGTCCGGGGTGTCGAAGAAGACCGACTTCGTGGTGGTCGGCGCCAACCCGGGCAGCAAGGCTGACAACGCCCGCAAACTCGGCGTACCGGTGCTCGACGAGGCCGGCTTCGCGGATCTGCTTGAGAACGGTCCGCCCCCGGCACCTGCCGACGCCGAGGAGCCCGCGGACCCCGAGGGGCCGGGCGGCCCCGCGGACCCGAACGACTGAATTTCGTACTGCGATGGCATTGCAGTAGTGCCCGGTCAGGCATAGCGTCCTGCCGGACCGCGGTCCGGACGATCCAGTGAACCCGCCCGGAGAACCACCGCGGAGACGGGAACGCCGCCATGAATGCCGCCGCGCACTCCGGGGCCGTCACCACGCCGGCATCGTCGAACCGCAGCCGGCTGGCCGAGTTCCGGGCCTCGCTCACCGCGCAGGAGTGGCGCACCCTCGCCGGCATGGCGGTCGTGGTGGTCGGGCTGCACGTGCTCGGGTTCGGGGTGCTGCTGGGTGCGGTTGCGCCGCAACACTTCCACCTCGGCGGCGACCATCCGGTGTTCACGGTCGGGGTGGGGGTGCTCGCCTACACCTTCGGCATGCGGCACGCCTTCGACGCCGACCACATCGCTGCGATCGACAACACCATCCGCAAGCTGATGACCGATCCGTTGG
>DAIOVT010000536.1:0-2739 GCA_036758885.1 Kineosporiaceae bacterium | reverse complement strand
CGCCGCCACGCTGATCGTGGGCCTCGCCCCGACCACGGCGCGTCCCGAGCGGGCGATCGTGGTCACGGTGCCCTGGACGCGCAACGAGCACTCCGCGATCGCCGGGGTGAAGTCGACGTCCTACGCCGAGAACGTGATCGCGTTGCGCCGGGCCACCGACCAGGGGGCGGACGAGGCGATCCTGGCCAACACCGCCGGAATGCTCAGCGAGGGAACGGGTTCCAACGTCGTCGTCGATCTCGGCGGGGGACACCTGGTGACCCCGCCGCTGAGTTCGGGCTGTCTGGCCGGGATCACCCGCGGGCTGCTGCTGGAGTGGGCGGCGGCCGACGGGCTGCCGATCCGCGAGCAGGACGTGCCCTTCGCCGCTCTGGCCACCGCGGCCGACGTGTTGCTGACCTCCACGACCCGCAACGTCCAGCAGGTGGCCCGCCTGGACGGTGCCGAGGTCGCCGGCAGCGATCTCGGGCGTCGCGCCGTCGAGCTGTTCCGGCGCAGGGCCGCGGAGTCGGCCAATCCCTGAGCGAACCCACTGCACGAGTACACACGAAGGCCGCCCCGACGGAATCGGGGCGGCCCGGGTGATGGGGACTCAGGCGAGCAGTCGACTCAATGTCGCGTCCAGGTCGAGGTGGAAGCTCTCCTCGCCGTCCGGCACGACGACCGCGGTGCGGTCGAGGAAGGCCCGGACGTCGTCGGCGGCCGCCTCGAGCACTGCCTGACCGTCCGGTGATGTGAGCGAAATCATGAGCAATTCTCGCCCGGTGCCCCAGGAGGGCCAGACGTGAACGTCGCCGTCACCGACCGGTGCGCTCAATCCGTTGCGCAGCAGGTCTCGGGCGAATACCCATTCGACCTCCATACCGTCACCGGAGAAAACGGCGCGTACGGCATACGGATCGGCGGCGCTGTATCGAAGACTCACCGGAAGCGGCACTGCATCGGCGTCCGCTACGACAAGTCGCAGGTGAACCGATGCCTCGACATCGACGTGCGGTTGCATGGCGCTCCCTACCTCAACTGGTGTCCCCCGGCCACCCAACCCGGCCTTGCCCACAACCAGCCGCCTACCGATAACGGTTGCGGCTTAGAGTGGTCCATGTGCCAGGCGAGCTTTCCGGCGAGAGACAGCATTCCACTGATCGCGAGCGTTCGGGACCTGAGGTCCCGGCGAGTCCTCCTGATGGGGGCTCAAACGTGTCCGGTCTGTCCTCAAAAGCGTCAGGTGTCCGGGAACGTCTGAGGTCACACCCAGTAACTGGACCGGCCTATCGCGTCACTGTGGGTATTGTCGGCGCACTGATTGTCATTGCCGGATTGATCATGGTGCCGTTCCCCGGACCGGGGTGGCTGGTGGTGATCATCGGTCTGGTGGTGCTCGCCTCGGAGTTCGAGAAGGCGCAGCGGGTGCTCCGCTTCGTTCGCTCGAAGGTCGAACTCTGGACGGATTGGATCGGCCGGCAGAACTGGTTCGTCCGCATTCTGGTCGGCCTGGCGACAGCCTTGTTCGTCGGTGCGGTGATGTACGCGGTGGTGTTGATCGGCGGGCTTCCGGACTGGTTCCCGGGTCGTCTCGTGCCACCGCTGCCGGGTCTGGAGAAGTACACCGACTGGAACTGATTGGTGGCTTGGGCGACAGATTCGCTAGCATCACCTCACCGATCCGGGCCGCTTGGTCCGGAGCGGGCGATTAGCTCAGCGGGAGAGCGCCTCGTTCACACCGAGGAGGTCACTGGTTCGATCCCAGTATCGCCCACCAGCAATTCTCATCAGTGGGGAAGATCCGCCGGCCGGGCGCCGTCCGATCTTCCCCGCTGTTCTGTTCGGCGGTCCGCTTGGGCGCGTGCCGACCACCGGGTGAGGGTCACGGTGATCGCTCCGGCGATCAGCACCAGGCCGCTGGTCACCGAGAGCCCGAGCGAGGCGGCCCGGGCATAGGCGTCGATCACCTGCTGCGGGTTCTCCGGGTGGGCGGCGAGGGCCTCGGCGACGGTGCCGGCCGGCCCGGATCCGGGCACCCGGAAGGCCGACGTGATGACGCTGCCGATCACGGCCACACCCAGGGCGCTGCCCAGTTCGCGGGTGGCCGACTGCAGGCCACCTCCGACGCCGGCCTGATGCACGGGCAGGGACTCGGTGATCTCGAAGGTCAGCGCCGGGATGGCCGGCGCCATGCCCACGCCGATGACGAACAGGCACAGCGCGTAGGCGCGATAGCCGCCGGAGACGTTGTGGGAGAGGGCGAACAGTCCGGCGCTGATGATCACGAAGGACGGCGCCAGAACCCGCGGCACCCCGTGACGAGCGATCAGGCGGGGGACGAAACGGGTGATGACCAGCAACGGCACGATCATCGGGAAGACGCCGATACCGGCCTGCAGGACGCCGAACCCGTGTACGTACTGCAGCAGTGAGGCGTTGACGTAGAACAGGCCGAAGTTGCCGAAGAAGGCCAGCAGGATGCCCACGCAGCCGGCCACGAGTGCGGGCAGCCGGAACAGGCGCGGGTCCAGCATCGGATGACGGCTGCGCAACCCGACGATCGCCCAGGCGAGCCACAGCACCGCCGAGACCGCGAACGCCGTCCACACGGCCGGAGCGGTCCAGCCCTGCTCGGGTCCCTCGATGATGCCGAGCACCAGCGTCACGGTCGCGCCGGTCAGCAGCAGGGCGCCCCACGGGTCGATCGGCCGGGCGGTGCGCGAACTGCGCGGAGCCACCAGGGCGACCCAGATCAGG
>DAIOVT010000535.1:0-2739 GCA_036758885.1 Kineosporiaceae bacterium | reverse complement strand
CGGGTGCGGAAGATGAAGTTGCCCGGGGTGATCTCGTTGCGGAAGGACTTGCCGATCTGGCCGATGCCGAACGGCGGCTTGCGCCGCGAGGACGCCTCGACGTTCTTGAAGTTGATGAAGATGCCCTGCGCGGTCTCCGGGCGCAGGTACCGCAACCCGGACTCGTCCTTGACCGCACCGACGTGCGTCTCGAGCAGGCCGTTGAACATCTTCGGGTCGGTCCAGGCGCCGCGGGTGCCGCAGTTCGGGCAGGGGATCTCGGCGAGCGAGGTCGCCGGACGTCCCTTGCGCTCGGCGTACTCCTCCTCGAGGTGATCGGCCCGGAACCGCCGGTGGCACGACTGGCACTCGATCAGCGGGTCGACGAACGCCTCGATGTGGCCCGAGGCCACCCAGACCTGCCGCGGCAGGATGATCGAGGAGTCCAGGCCGACGACGTCGTCCCGGCTGGTGACCATGTTGCGCCACCACTGCCGTTTGACCGCCTCCTTGAGCTCCACACCGAGGGGCCCGTAGTCCCAGGCCGACCGGGTTCCGCCGTAGATCTCGCCGCACGGATAGACGAACCCGCGCCGCTTGGCGAGGTTGACGACTGCTTCCAGACGGGCTTCGGACGACGGCTTGGCGGCCACTGCTGAACTCCTGAGCTTGCGATTCGAGGGAACACGTGACGTTCCGTCGCACGAGACTACCGGCGTTCGAGCCGGGCGACGCGCGCGGCCGGAGGTCAGCGCTGCGGGCCCGCGGTGTCCGCGTCGTCGGCCCGTGACGGCGCCGAGAACCGCGCCCCGCCGTCCGGGGTCCAGGTGATCAGCGGCTCGTAGGCGGTCGGCTCGTCGACGGCCCGGTACATCACCGGCACGGCATGCAGTTTCACCTCGTAGGACGACAGCGCCCTGCGGTAGTCACCGACGCTGGCCCAGGTCGTGGTCAGGGTCCACAGCCGGGGGTCGTCGAGGTTGCGGGCGAGGTATCCGCCGGTGCAGCCGGGGCGGCCGGTCAGCGCCTGCAGCGCGGTCTCGGCCGTCGTCCGGAACTCCCCGGCCTCCTCGGCCGGGACGTCGTACCTGGTGATCACGAGCACGCCGGAACGCTAGCCCACGACACCGGACGGCGCCCCCGACGGGCGCATTTGACTCCGCGCCCCAACCTGATGAGAATGATTCTCATGTTGATTCGTCGTCGCGCCGTCCTGCCTGTCGCCCTGGTGGGCGTGCTGGCCCTGTCCGCCTGCGGGCAGACCTCCGAACCCTCGGGTGCCTCCTCGGGCGGCGGCGGCAAGCTCACCGTGATGACCAGCATCTACCCGCTGCAGTACATCACCGCGCGCATCGCCGGCGATCACGCGACGGTCGAACTGCTCACCCCCGCGGGCACCGAGCCGCACGACCTCGAACTGACCCCCAAGCAGGTGGCCTCCGTCTCCGACGCCGACATGGTGGTCTACGCCAAGGGCTTCCAGCCCGCCGTCGACGACGCCGTCTCGAACGCACCCGACCGGGGTTTCGACGTCGCACCCTCCGCCCGGTTGACCCTGGCCCTCGCCGAGGAGGAGGGGCACAGCCACGCCGAGGAGAGCCACTCCGGCGAGGCCACCGGGGAGCACGCCGCCGAGACCGTCGACCCGCACTTCTGGCTCGACCCGACCCGGCTGGCCGACGTCGCCGACGCCGTCGCCAAGCAGTTGGGCGAACGCTCACCCGATGCCGCCGCGACCTTCACCGCCAACGCCAAGGCGGTGCGTGAGGACCTGGCGAAGCTGGACGCCTCGTACTCCACCGGCCTGGCCACCTGCACCAACCGGACCCTGGTCACCAGCCACGCCGCCTTCGGCTACCTCGCCGACCGGTACAAGCTGACCCAGCGCGGGATCACCGGGCTGGACCCCGAGACCGAACCGGACGCCAAGGCCCTGGCCGAGGTCACCGATTTCGTGAAGCAGAACAAGGTCGCCACGGTGTACTACGAGACCCTGGTCTCCCCCGCCGTGGCCCAGACCGTCGCCCGGGACACCGGCGCCAAGACCGCGGTGCTCGACCCGCTCGAGGGGCTTGCCGCCGGCTCGACGCAGACCTACCTGACGGTGATGCAGACCAACCTGTCCACCCTGCGCACGGGCCAGCAGTGCAGCTGAACCGGGCCCAGCGACAGCGCACCTGATTCACTGTCCCCGGACCCCCCTCCTCCGACCCGCCCGCTCCACCCTCCGATCCAGAACCGACCTGAACGGCCCGGAACCCGAAACAGTGACGTCATGAGCACCCATCAGCCCGTACCCGGGGCCGCCGCCGACCACCCTGGTCGTGCGGCCGGCCCGCTGTTGGAGTTCCGCGGGGTGAGCGTCGGCTACGGGCCGGTGCCGGTGCTGCACGACCTGGACTTCGCCCTGGACCGCGGCGAGGTGGTCGCCCTGGTCGGCCCCAACGGATCGGGCAAGTCGACGATGATCCGGGCGGCTCTCGGGCTGATCCCGATCGGCGCCGGCGAACTCGACCTGTTCGGCATCGCGGCGCACGAGTTCAAGCAGCGCTGGCGGATCGGCTATGTGCCGCAACGGCACACGGTGGTGGGCGCCGTCCCCTCGACGGTGCGCGAGGTGGTGGCCTCGGGCCGGCTGGCCCGCCGCCGGCCCTGGCAGCGCGCCTCGGCACACGACCGGGCGGCCGTGGACCGGGCGATCGGCATGGTCGGCCTCGCCGAGCGCCGCGACGTCCAGGTGTCGGCGCTCTCGGGCGGGCA
>DAIOVT010000534.1:0-2743 GCA_036758885.1 Kineosporiaceae bacterium | reverse complement strand
GGCCGATCGGCAGCCGGTCCACCCGGCCGCCGTCGTCGTTGCCGTCGCCGTCCTCGACCTCCGGACGCATCAACCTCACGCCGATCAGCGCGAAGACCAGCGGCAGCAGCAGCGCCAGCCGGCCCAGCGATCCGGCCAGCACGGCGTCCAGCAGGTTGCCCACCTTGCCGTTCAGGCCCCACCACTGACTGGCGGCGACCACCATCGCCACCGCCAGCAGCAGCAACCCGAGGCCGTCACGGCGGTGCGCCGGGTCGAGATCGACCAGTTCGTGGCGGAACCGGCGGACCGTGCCGCCGATCCCGTGCGCCAGCCCCATCCACAGACCGGTCAGGGTGCGGCTGAGCCAGGAGGGACCGGTCTGCTGCCGGTTGTGCCGGCTCGCGGTGCGCGGATTCGGGCGCGTGGTGCGTCCGGCGGGCTGCTTGCCACGGCCGGTGCTGCCCCGGGTCTGGGACCCGCGGGCCGCGCTCCCCCGCGCGGCGCCGCGGCTGCCGCCCCGGGCCGCCGACGAACGCGAGGCCGCGGACCGTTGCGCACCCGACCGCTGCCCGCCGGATCGCGAAGCACCGCCGCGTCCGGAGCCCGAGGGTCGTCCGGAGGCGAAGCGGGACTCCGGCAGGTCACTGCGGGTGGGCGAAGACATCCTGCTGGCCATGGTGCGACATTACGTCAATCGGACCCATGAGCCCCTCACGCCACGCCTGCCTCACTAGTCACAAGCGCAGGTGACGCCGTGCAGTTCTGCATGATCACGACAGGTTGAGGCGTGATCATGCAGAACCACACGTTGCTCCGTGCTGTGCGCACGCCATCACCCCGCGGTGATCATGCAGAACCGCTCGCTCGTGCAGAAACCAGATGGCTCGTGCAGAAACCAGATGGCTCGTGCAGAAACCAGATGGCTCGTGCAGAACCAGGTCGGTGCCGGCGGGGTGTCAGTGCCCGGCCGGACCCGTCGTCCCGGACAAGTGGTACCGGGGCACCCGGGCGCCCAGCCCGCAGACCACCTCGTAGCCGATCGTGCCCCAGCGCTCCGCGACGTCGTCCGCGGTGATCCGGTCCTCGCCCTGGCGGCCGATCAGCACCACCTCGTCACCCTCGACCGCCTCGGGCACCCCGTCGAGATCGACCATGAACTGGTCCATGCAGACGCGTCCGACGACGGGGACCCGGCGACCACCCACCAGAACCTAGTTGCCGTCGATCCGCCGCCAGCCGTCGGCGTAACCCACCGGCACGGTGCCGATCCGCTCCGGGTGCGACCCGGTGCGATAGGTGTGTCCGTAGCCGACGCCCTGACCGGCGGGCACCTCCGTGACCCGGGAGAGCACCGCCCGCCAGGTCAGTGCGGGCCGGGTGCCGGCGGGCAGCGTCACGGCCGGCCCGGGCAGCAGTCCGTACAGGGCGATGCCGTAGCGGACCATGTCGAAGCGAGCGGCCGGCATCGTGATCGTGGCGGCGGAGTTCGCGGCGTGCACCAGGGGCGGTCGCAGACCGGCCGCGGTGAGCTCGTCGACGGCGGCGCCGAACGCGGCGAGCTGCTCCCCCGCGATGGTCTTGTCGGCGGAGTCGGCGCAGGCGAAATGGGTGAAGACGCCCTCGGCCCGCAGCGGCGCCCCCGCCGCGGCGAGCTCGGCCACCAGCTCGAGCAACGGCCGCGCCTGCGCCGGGGGGCACCCGATCCGGCGCATCCCGGTGTCGATCTTGAGGTGGATGCGGGCCGGCACCCCGGCATCGGTACCGGTCAGCTGCGCCGCGACCGCACGGATCTGCTCGGCCGACCACAGCGTCAGCGAGACCTCGTGCGCCACCATCGCCGGCACGGCGTCCGGGGGGACGTATCCGAGCAGCAACAAGGGGGCGTCCACACCGGCGGCACGCAGCACCAGGGCCTCCTCGGCCCGGGCCACCCCCAGCCAGGTCGCCCCGCCGTCCAGCGCCGCGCGGGCCACCTCGACCGCACCGTGGCCGTACCCGTTCGCCTTCACCACGGCCATCACCGCGGGCCTGCGATCGGTCACGGGCTCACCCGCGGCCGCGTCCGGGGACGCCGCGGCGATCACCGCGGCGATGTTCCCCCGGATCGCGTCCAGGTCGATCTCGGCCCAGGTCGAGGCGGTCTCGAAGAGGCGGCCCGCCTCGGTGTCGCTCAGCTCGCTCACCCGGCCGAGCCTAGGTGCACCCGGCGCGTACCCGGCCCGGCGCGACACGCCCGGGCTCGCGTGCCGGGAGGGCAGATGGGAACGTCGACGTCCGACAGAACGCTGAGCTTGACGAGGATTCTCGGCCGAGAAGCGTTTCCGGAACGCCCAGAACATGCCGAACCACCCGGAAATCGGGCCGAGCGACCAGAGCAGCGACCGAACCAGAGCAGCGACCGAACCAGAGCAGCGACCGAACCAGAGAACTGGAGCACGCATGGAGTTGTCCGGACTGCACGTCGCCGGACTGATCCTCGGTGGTCTCGCCGTCGTGGCCCTGATCACCGCCTTCACCGGGTACTTCGTGGCGCAGGAGTTCGCCTACGTCAGCGTGTCCCGGTCCAGGTTGAAACACCGCGCCGACAGCGGTGACGCAGGCGCCGAACGGGCCCTGGAGATCACCGGACGCACCTCGTTCATGCTCTCGGGCGCCCAGCTCGGGATCACGGTGACCGGTCTGGTGGTCGGTTACGTCGCCGAACCGATGATCGGCCGGGGGCTCGCGTCGCTGCTCGGGGTCACCGGCATTCCGCAGGCGA
>DAIOVT010000533.1:0-2761 GCA_036758885.1 Kineosporiaceae bacterium | reverse complement strand
GACCCCTGGCAGGTCGGGTGAGCCTGACCGGTACCGATGTGCCGGCGCGCGGCGGCCGGTAGGTTCCGGACCCATGGACGTCAACGTCGTCGCTCACCCCCTGGTTGCCCACAAACTGACCCTGTTGCGGGAGAGGTCCACCGACTCCCCGACCTTCCGGCGACTGACCGAAGAACTGGTCACGCTGCTGACCTACGAAGCGACCCGGACGATCCAGGTCGAGCCGTGGGACATCGAGACCCCGGTGGCCGCGACCCGCGGGATCCGGCTCAGCCACCCGCGCCCGCTGGTGGTGCCGATCCTGCGGGCCGGACTGGGCATGCTCGAGGGCATGACCCGGCTGCTGCCGACGGCGGAGGTCGGTTTCCTCGGCATGATCCGCAACGAGGAGACGCTGGAGGCGAGCACCTACGCCGACCGGCTGCCCACCGATCTGACCGATCGGCAGGTGTACCTGCTCGACCCGATGCTGGCCACCGGTGGCACCCTGGCCGCGGCGCTGCGGTTCGCCCTCGATCGGGGCGCGGCATCGGTGGTGGCGATCTGTCTGCTCGCGGCACCCGAGGGCATCAAGACGCTGCGCGACAACTTCGGGGACGACGCCCCGGTATCGATCTTCACCGCCAGCCTGGACGAGCGGCTCAACGAGAAGGGCTACATCGTTCCCGGGCTCGGTGATGCGGGCGACCGTCTCTACGGCGTCGTCTGAACCTCTTCCCCGCCCCGAGAACGCCCCGAGAACAAGGTGTGAGCTGCGACCCCCGCCGTCCTCCGGGTTTCGGCCGGGCCCGGCTCGACGTACTTTGTGAGAGGCGTTGTGGGCAATTCCGGACAGTCCGGCGGCGTCCACACGGGATCGACAACCGGGCGATCGTCGGCCCACGGGCCGGATGACCACCGGTTGGCGTTCCTGCTGTTACTTGTGTGACAGTTGGGGCCGGTGAGGTATTGTCGGCGCGCCTGCACGGTGTGACGGGAGTGGCCCGCCATGCTGTCCCACAAGTAGTGGGCGGCCGCAGAAGCAGAAGGAGGTGCCATGAAAGTCGCACCAAAGAGCTTGCTGTACGCCGTTCTCCTTGTGTTCGTGATCTACGCCATCATCGTGGCCCCGCAGACAGCAGCTGATTACGTACGCGCGGTCTTCGAGTTCGTGGCGGCGGCGTTCCGCTCGATCTTCACGTTCTTCGACGCACTCCTCGGCACCTAGACCCCACCGGACCCCGCCATGATGTTCATGCCTGAAGGCTGGGACTGGAAGTGGGACCGCCGGCCCGGCAGCAAGTTGCCGAAGGAGTTCCAGCGGTACCTCTCCGACCCCGAGGTGCTCGGCATGAGCCTGGGCGGCCGGATCCACTGGTCGGTGATGGTCGAACCGACCGCGACCATGTTGCTCGGTGTGCTGATCTCGCTCTGGATGTTCGCCTCCGCGCCGCCCGGCGCCGAGAACATCGGCAACGTCGCCTTCATCCTGCTGGTGATCGTCTCGCTGCGCTGGGTCTTCAAGTACTACCTGTGGAACCGCGAGCTGATCTTCATCACCGGCAAGCGCGTGATCACGGTGACCGGCATCATCAACCGCAGCGTCGCGATGATGCCGCTCTCGAAGCTCACCGACATGAACTACACCCGCACCCCGTGGGGGATGTTGCTCGGCTACGGCACCTTCCGCATGGAGTCGGCCGGTCAGAACCAGGCCATCGAGATGCTCCGGCGCATCCCCAAGCCCGACGAGAGCTACCGCTACGTGCAGAACCTGCTCTTCGGCCGCGGCACCACCGACGTCGTGCTGGTCGACGTGAAGACCGAGAAGCCGGTCACCACCAAGATGCGCGAGCGGATGTTCCCCACCCGCGAGGGCGGCTTCCGCATCGAACCGGCCGACGAGGACTGGTACGAGAAGTAGCGCGCCTCAGCTCTCCGGACGCTTCCGGTCGAGCTCCGCGGCCTGCTCCGGGGACGGCGCACTGCCCCCCATCGTCGTCGGCAGCCACCAGCGATCCTCCGGGCCCGACGGACGGTCCGGGTACTCCAGCTGCACCTTGCCGAGCATCGCCGAGAGCCGGTCGAACAGCTCGGCGTTCGCGACGTCCCCCTTGACCCCCTTGGCCACCGGCATCGGTTCGCCGAAGACCACGCTGATCGTCTTGCCCCGACCGGTGAAATCGCGCGGGGTGCCCTTGCTGTAGATGCGCTGGCCGCCCCAGACGATCGCCGGGATCACCGGGACGCCGGCCCCCTGGGCCATCCGGACGGCGCCGGGCTTGAACTCCTTGAGCTGGAACGATCTCGAGATCGTCGCCTCGGGGAAGACCCCGACCAGCTCGCCGTCCTTGAGGTACCGCAGCGCCTCCCGGTAGGAGGCGGTGCCGGCCGCGCGGTCGACCGAGATGTGGTGCATCGAGCGCATCAGCGGCCCGGAGACCCGGTGCCGGAACACCGACTCCTTGGCCATGAACCGGATGTACCTGCCGGACGGCGCCGCCGCCCGCGCCAGCAGCGCGAAGTCGAGATAGCTGACGTGGTTGCTGGCGACCACACCGCCCCCGGAACGGGGCAGGTTCTCGACCCCGTGGACGTCGAACCGCAACCCCATCGCGCCGAAGGCGATGCGTCCGGCGATCACCGCCTGCGGGTACACCAGATCCCGGAACCCGGCACCACCGGAACTGAGACCGAACTGACCGCCCGATGCCGTCGACATCACGCCAGGTTAGTCCCCGGACCGCCGCCCGGGAGGGCCGGTGCCGGACTCGATCGTCCT
>DAIOVT010000532.1:0-2786 GCA_036758885.1 Kineosporiaceae bacterium | reverse complement strand
CCGAGGTGGCCCCATGGCTGGCCGCGCACGAAGCCGTCGCCGCGATCGACCTCACCGGTGCCGATCCTGAGCTGGCCGTCGACCTCGAGGTGGCCGCCGCGCAGACCCTGAAGCGGGTGCTGCGCCCGGCGCAGACCGATTGGGCCGCAACGCCTGACGGCCCGCGCCGGATCCTCGCCTTCACCGAGACCAAGACCGTCTGGCACCCCAAAGGCACCTAGACCCGCCGTGATCATGCAGAACTGCACGCCCCCACCGCGTGAAACCCACCCCACCCCGCCGTGATCATGCAGACCTGCTTGGGTCAGAGCGTCCAGCCCGGGTAGAGACCGGCGTCCGGGGCCTGTCGCTGCAGTGCGTTCCAGGCTGCACGCCACGCCGCGCGGGACCTGCTCGGCCGCCAGGTACCGCGGCGCAGCTCCGCCGGGATCAGCGGATCCGGGCGGATCGCCTGCTCCAGCGCCACGGCCAGCGTGATCATCAGACCGCGCGCGGCGTCGGTGCCGGCTCCACGGACCCGCTTTCGGACGGTGCCGGTGAGGGCGTCCAGTTCGGTGTAGCCGCGCAGCAGAGGCGTTGCGGGCCAGAGCATCTCGGCGATCACCTGTGGCTGCTGCTGCCCCCGGACGGTGAGCCGATCCGCGGCGGCCAGCACCAGGTGCTCGCGACCGCCCGTGGGCAGCAGATCGGTCAGGTCGTGCGGACTGACGTACAGCCCGGTCGACACCGCAGCGGCGCCCGACTCGAGCAACCGGCGGCGCAGCTGGTCACGGATCGCGCGTTCGGACTCGGGCGTGCTGATCGCGATCAGTTGCCAACGTCCGTCCCACGGCGCCTCGCCGGCGTCCTGCAGCGCGGCCAGCCGCAGCGCGATCCGGTCGCGGTCAAGGCGTTGCAGTCCTTCGCCGGTGAGCCGCAGGGTTCCGCCGCGGCCCCGGCCGCTCTGCACGATCTCGCCCGCCGCGATCATGCGCCGGATCGCCAGCCGCACCGGTTGTTCGCCGACCCCGGCCGCGGCGGCGACGTCGAACACGACGTCCAGCCCCACCTCGTCGCGTCCCGGCTGCCGGCCGTTCGGCAGACAGGCCTCGACGATCGTGCGCGGGGCGGCCGGGTTCACGGGCCGAGCCTAGGCGCCGGACGGCGGGCCGGGCACCGGGCGCTCCATCGCCGTCCAGCGCTCGAAGCCGTACCAGCGGCCGAACGGGCGCACGCTGCCACCGCCGACCGGCACGAAGCCCTCGCGCCGGTAGAGCGCCGCCGCCCGGGGGTTGCTGTCGACCACGATCAGCCGGACGGCGCGCCGCCGCTGCCGCTGCGCCGTCTCGAAGGCGTTGCGCAGCAGCCCGGTACCGATCCCGAGACCGCGCCGGGCGGGGTCGACGCAGATCGCCTCGATCATCAGCGTGTTCGGCGGTGGTGGCTGATCGAGCAGCGCGAGCCCGGCCAGGATCCGGGCGGCGCGTAGCGGACGCACCGCCCGCCGCAGCGAGGCCCGGTCGAGGGCGAGCACACCGGGCGTGACACAGATACCGGCGAGGGCGCCGTCCACCCGGGCACAGGTCACCCGCTCGGGACGCATCAGGCGAGCCAGGTCGGCGCACCCACGCTCGGCGTCGGACCCGAACGCCGGCAACAGTTTCGGCGCGAATCCGGTCCAGAACAGGCGGGCCACCTGTACCCGCTCAGCCTCGGTGAAACCTGCCTGCAGCACCAACTCGGTCATCGCTCCAGAGTAGAGCACGATCTATCGTCTAGACTACGTTCGTGAACCGAACGATAGATACTCGGAAGCGGCAGGGCTGGCGGCGCCGCCTTGCCTCCGGGCTGGCCCTGATGCTTCTGGTCGCCTCGGGCGTGGCCCTTGTCGCGCTCCGGGGCAACAGCTATCGGCTGATCGAGACCTCTGTGCGTATACCGACGGCAACAGGTTCGCTGGCCGGTGTTCTCGCCCGGCCCGACTGGGGCCCGGTGCGCGGCGTGATGGTCCTGGTGCACGGCGACGGCCCGGTCGACGCGACCCATCAGGGGCTCTACCGGCCGTGGTGGGAGGCGGCCGCGGACTCCGGCCTGGCCACGCTGTCGTGGAGCAAGCCGGGCGTCGGCGGATCGTCGGGCAACTGGCTGCATCAGTCGATGGATGATCGGGCGGCCGAGGTCGGCGCCGCGCTGGATTGGCTTGCCGCACATCCGGTTCCGGGCGCCGACGAGCCGCCGGTGATCGGATTGTGGGGCGCCAGCCAGGCCGGCTGGGTGCTGCCCAAGGTCGCGGCGGCCCGGTCGGAGATCGAGTTCGTGGTCGCGGTGAGCACCGCCGTGAATGCACTGCAGCAGGGCCGGTACAACCTGCTGGCCGAACTCGATCACGCCGGCGCCGATGCCGCCGAGCGGGAGCGCGCCCTGGCGGTCAGCGACCGTACCCGGGAGCTGATGCGGCGCGACGCCGACTACCCGACGTACCTGCGGGAGTCGGGCGACCCGGCACCGGTCAGCGCGGATCGCTGGATCTTCGACAAGACCAACTTCAAGGACGATGCCACGGCCGATCTGACCGCCATGGCCCGGCGCCGGCTGCCCACCCTGCTGATGCTCGGCGAGCACGACCGCAACGTCGACATCGCCGACACCCGCTCCAGCTATGAACGCCTGCTCGGCAGCGACCTGAGCGTCGCCACGTTCGACGCGGCGCACTCGCTGGCCCGCACCGCGGTCGGGGATCACCAGATCTGGGGCACGACTGTCGCGATCCTGCGGCCGCGCGCGCTGTTCGCCCCGGGAGTGCTGTC
>DAIOVT010000531.1:0-2797 GCA_036758885.1 Kineosporiaceae bacterium | reverse complement strand
GGGCCGTAGTCGATGGTCTCGCCCGAGATCGTCATGTTGTCGGTGTTCATCACGCCGTGGATGAACCCGACGCTCATCCATTGGGCGATCAGCATCGCCTGGCGGGCCGAGACCGCCTGCACCAGAGCCGAATAACGGTCAGGCCATCCAGCCAGCTCGGGGTAGTGCCGGGCGATGGCGTAGTCGGCGAGTCGGCGCAGCAGGCCGAGATCACGCCGCGCGGCGAACTCGAAGGTACCCACCCGCAGGTGTGAGGCGGCGACCCGGGTGAGGACGGCGCCCGGCAGCATCATCTCGCGATGCACCTGCTCGCCGGTGGTCGCCGCGGCCAGAGCCCGGGTGGTCGGGATGCCCAGGGCGTGCATCGCCTCGCCGAGCAGATACTCCCGGATCACCGGTCCGAGAACGGCTTTGCCGTCACCGCCGCGGGAGAACGGGGTGCGCCCCGACCCCTTGAAGGCGACGTCGCGGCGCCGTCCGTCGGTGCCGATCACCTCGCCGAGCAGCACCGCGCGGCCGTCGCCGAGCACCGGCGAGAACATGCCGAACTGATGGCCCGAGTAGGCCTGGGCGATCGGCTCGGCCCCCTCGGGCACCCGCGACCCGGAGAGCACGGCGACCGCGTCGGGGGAGTCGAGCCAGGCGTCGTCCAGCCCCAGTTCGGCGGCGAGCTCGCGGTTGACCCGCACCAGCGCCGGCTCCGGCGCCGCCGAGGGCGGCCACGCCAGGTAGCCGCCCTCGAGGTCGCGTACGTAGGTGTTGTCGAAGCTGAACATCACGATCTCCTGACTCGCGCGACCCTTTTTCGCCTGGCGCCCAGGCGGTCTCAGCCGGCCGGCTGACGCCTCGGCAGCTTCCAGCCCGGCCGCGGGAAGTGGCAGGTGTACCCGTTCGGGTACCTCTCCAGATAGTCCTGGTGCTCGGGCTCGGCCTCCCAGAAGTCACCGGCCGGAGCCACCTCGGTGACCACCTTGCCGGGCCACAACCCGGACGCATCGACGTCGGCGATCGTGTCCAGCGCCACCTGGTGCTGCTGCTCGTCGAGGTAGTAGATGCCCGACCGGTAGCTCATGCCGAGATCGTTGCCCTGCCGGTTCTTCGTGGTCGGGTCGTGGATCTGGAAGAAGAACTCGAGCAGGTCGCGGTAGCTGGTCAGGCTCGGGTCGAAGATCACCTCGATGCCCTCGGCGTGGGTGCCGTGGTTGCGGTAGGTGGCGTTGGGGATGTCGCCGCCGGTGTAGCCGACCCGGGTGCTGATCACCCCGGGCTGCTTGCGGAACAGGTCCTGCATGCCCCAGAAGCATCCACCGGCCAGAACTGCGCGCTCGCTCATCGTCACTCCTTGCGGTTCTCGGGTTCTCAACCGGAGCAACAGCCCCCGCCCGGGGGATGTTCCGGCGCCACCATCCTGCGCCGGACGCATCGGCCGGGGCTATGGCTGCCCCAGGCAGATCCCGGGTACTGCGACCCGGTCCGGGCGGTGATCGTGGAGATATGACGACGATCAGTGTTCGCCCGGACGCCGAGGCCGACGGGACTGCCGAGGCCACCGACACGACGGCGTCCGGCTCGCTGCTGCCGGGGCTGGCCGTGGTCGCCGTCCTCGCCGTGATCGCGACCCTGCTCGGACGCCTCGAGCCGGTGATCGGAGCGCCGGTGATCGGCGTCGTCCTCGGGGTCGCGGTCAGCGCCTGGGCCCGCCGCCGCGCCCGGGTGCAGCGCGGGATCGCCTTCGCCGGACGCACCCTGCTGCAGATCGCCGTGGTGCTGCTCGGCGCCCAGTTGTCGCTGGCCCAGGTGGCCCGGATCGGGGTGACCTCGCTGCCGGTGATGGTGGGCACGCTCGCCACCTGCTTCACGCTCGCGCACTTCGTCGGACGGCGCCTGGGCGTCGAGCGCGACCTGCGCATCCTGATCGGTGCCGGCACCGGGATCTGCGGGGCCTCGGCGATCGCCGCGGTGACCCCGGTGATCCGGGCCAAGAACCCCGCGGTCGCCTACGCGATGTCGACGATCTTCCTGTTCAACGTGCTCGCGGTACTGACCTTCCCGGCGATCGGGCACTGGCTCGGCCTGTCCCAGCACGAGTTCGGCCTGTTCGCCGGCACCGCGGTCAACGACACCTCGTCGGTGGTCGCCGCCGCGACCAGCTTCGGGACGACGGCCGCGCACGACGCCGTCGTGGTCAAGCTGACCCGGTCCCTGATGATCATCCCGGTCTGTCTCGGCCTGGCGGCGTGGATGCGCCGGCGCGACGCCCGCGAACGCAGCGCCGTCCTCGATCCCGGCCCGTGGCCGGCGCGGGTGGCCAAGCTGGTGCCGCCGTTCCTGATCGGGTTCGTGCTGCTGGCCGCGGTGAACAGCCTCGGCTGGGTGCCGTCCGGGCTGCACGGCGGGCTGGCGACCGGCACGGTCTTCCTGATCACGATGGCCCTGGTCGGCATCGGCGCGGGCACCGATCTGCCGGCGCTGCGGCGCACCGGGATGCGTCCGGTGCTGCTCGGACTGCTGCTCTGGGTCGCGGTCTCGGCGGTCAGCCTGGCGCTGCTGACGATCACCACGTGAGCTGCTGCCGTGCCAGGGTGTGCTGACGATGTCACCGTTGCCGCCGTGGACCCCTGACCTGGCCACCCTCGATCTGCTCGTCTCGGTCGCCGAGCTGGGCAGCGTCGGCCGGGCGGCCACCGCGCACGGGATCAGCCAGCCGAGTGCCAGCGCCCGGTTGGCCCGGCTGGAACGCCAGATCGGCTCGGCCCTGCTCAGCCGCGGCGCCCGGGGCAGTTCGCTCACCCTGACC
>DAIOVT010000530.1:0-2814 GCA_036758885.1 Kineosporiaceae bacterium | reverse complement strand
GAGCTGTGCGGTGACCCTGCTCGCCCGGGTCGGCCGCGGCCTGGAGCCGACCGCCGCCGGCCTGGCCCTGGCCGACCGGATCGACGACCTGCTCGGCGAACTCGGCGAGATCCAGAGCCTGCTGCAGGATCTGCGCGAGGGCCGGCAGGGCCGCCTCACCCTCGCCTACATCGCCTCGCTCGGGGCCAGCTGGCTGCCTCAGGTGGCCGGTCCGCTGATGAGCGAGTACCCCGGCCTGGCGCTCGAACTGCGGGTCACCGACGAGTTCGACCCCAGCCGGCAGCCCCGGTTCGACCTGCAGCTGGCGATCCTCGACCGGCACTCCCCCGAGCCGGCCGGTCTGCGCGTCGAGCACCTCGCCGACGACCCGTACCTGGTCGCCCTGCCACCGGGGCACCGGCTGCTCGAGCAGGACCGGGTCGCCCTCCCCGACCTCGCCGCCGACCGCTGGATCGACAACGATCTCACCGGTGGGCTCTGCCGCCGGATCGTGCTCGACGCCTGCGCCTCGGTCGGCTTCCAGCCCCGCTTCCACGTCGAGACCCAGGACTACACAACGGCTCTCGCGCTGGTCTCGGCCGGTCTCGGCGTCAGCGTGGTCCCCCGGTTGGGCACCTTGCAGGCACCCCCGGGCCTGGCGCTGCGGCCGTTGATCGACCCGACCCCGGTGCGCTCGGTGCACGTGGTGGTCAACACCTCGATCGGCGACTCCGCACCGATGACCCGAGCGGTCGACCTGCTCCGTGAGACCGCCCGCCGGACGGCTGCCCGGATCACCGGGAACGTCGCCGGCTCCAGACCTGAACTCGTTGCGGCGCAATCGGTTGCGAGCACCGGGCAGGTCTGAGGCGGCCGGCTCCACGACTCCGGGTCTGCCGATGAAGCATGATGGGGCGTCATGACCGCCTTGATCACCGGAGCCACCGCCGGAATCGGTAACGCCTTCGCCCGGGCCCTGGCCGCCCGTGGTGAGAACCTGGTGCTGGTCGCCCGTGATGAGCAGCGCCTGGAAAGCATTGCCGCACAACTGCGATCGGCCCACGGCATCGAGGTCGAGGTGCTGTCCGCCGACCTCTCCGAACGCGACCAGGTGCAGCGGGTGGCCGATCGACTGTCGGCCGAGCCCGCCGTCGACACCCTGGTCAACAACGCCGGGTTCGGGCTCGCCCAGTCGTTCGTGGACGGCGACCTCGCCCGCGAGGAACAACTGCTGCACGTGCTCGTGGACGCCGTGCTGGTGCTCAGCCACGCCGCCGTCTCGGCGATGTCCGCCCGCGGGCGGGGCGCCGTGATCAACGTGTCCTCGGTGGCCGGCTTCATGCCGACAGGCACCTACTCGGCGGCGAAGGCCTGGGTGACCACGTTCACCCTCGGCCTGAACGCCGACCTCGCCGGCACCGGGGTCACCGCCCAGGTGCTCTGCCCGGGGTTCGTGCGCACCGAGTTCCACGCCCGGCTGGGTGCGAAGCGTCCGGTGGCGCCGCGCTGGGCCTTCCTGGACGCCGACCGGCTGGTCGCCGACTGCCTCGACGACCTCGCCGCCGGGCGCAACCTCAGCATCCCGAGCCGGCGCTACAAGACGGCGACAACCCTGTTGCGGCACATGCCGTTACGGGCGAACCAGTTGGTCGGCCGCAGCAGCCGGCGACGCCGGCTGAGCGACGTCCGGTCCCGATAGACCGGGCCGGCCGAACGATCATTCCTCGGGTAGGTCGACGTCCAGCTTCTGCAGGAACCGGTCGATCGTGGCCTCGTCGGAATCGGTGTAGCGCACCCCCAGCTGGGGACCTCCGGGACCACGGGTGACCCGTACCACGGTGGCCTCCACGTCCGCCGAGCCGCCAGGCCCGCCGTTCGCCCCGCCGTCACCGGTGGACAGCCGCACCGACGAGCCCAGCGGGGCCGCCGCGGCAGCGGCGATCCGGGCACCGGTGCGCGAGACGTCCCGCAGCCGGCCCGGCAGTGCCGGGCCCCCGGCGCCGTCCGCGACCTGGCCCTGCGCAAGGGTCATCCGCACCGGGCGATCCACCCGAACCCGTTCGTGCGCACGGCGTTCGATGCTGTCACCGACACCGCTAAGGTCGTGGATCCGATCGACGGCCTGTCGCAGCCGCTCGTCCAGACCGTCCATCGTGCGCCGCTGGGTGCTGCTGATCTCGCCGAGCTCGTGGGTCTGTTGCTGCACACCACCGACCGCGCCGCTGAGTTCGTCGATCACCGCGGTGAGGCCGGTGACGTTGGTCTGCAGACCGGTCAGCGTCTGCGTGATCCGCGAGGTGGAGGTCGCGGTGTCGTCGGCCAGCTGCTTCACCTCGCCGGCCACCACCGCGAACCCACGGCCGGCCTCTCCGGCCCGGGCCGCCTCGATCGTGGCGTTCAGCGCCAGCAGCCGGGTCTGCGCGGCCAGCGTGGCGATCGCCTCGATCACACCGCCGACCTCACGCAGGTTGCTGGTCGCCTCCTCGGCGCTGCGCTGACCGGTGACCGCCACCTGCCGGGCGGCCCTGGTCACGTCGGCCGTCGCGGCGGCGCTGCGATCGATCTGCGTGACGATGTCCTGCACCGCGCCGGCATGACCGGCCACCTCGTCGAGTTCCTGCATCACCGCCGAGAGCGTGTCGTCGACCGCCGACTGCGCACGCTCGCGCAGTATCAGCGCGCTGTCGCGCTGCTGGTGGTGTGACTCGCGCGCCAGTTCCTCGCGCTGCGCGCCGGCGGCCGCGATCTCGGCGTCCTGCACCGCCATCGCGTCCAGCATCCGGTTGATGTCCTGCCCCAGCTCGGCCAGCGCACCGGACCCGCCAGCGGGTACCC
>DAIOVT010000529.1:0-2821 GCA_036758885.1 Kineosporiaceae bacterium | reverse complement strand
TCTGAGCCGGGCCGCCGGTACCGGCGGCGAGCAGCTCGGCGCCGCGGCACTGTGCGGTGGCGGCGGCCAGGGTGACGCGATCATCCTGCGCGCACCCGCTCGATGAGGGCAGCCCGGTGACGGCTCCGCCGGACCTCTCCTCGGTCGCGGCACTGGTGACCGCGGCCCGGGACGGCGCCCCGCGCGCGGTGGCCCGGCTGCTGTCGATGGTCGAGAACGCGCACCCGGCGCTGCCCGAGGTGATGGCGCAGCTGAGCCCGTTCGTCGGCGGTGCCCGGATCGTCGGCATCACCGGCGCCCCCGGGGTGGGCAAGTCGACCATCACCTCGGCCCTGGTCACCGCGTTGCGGGCGCGCGGCGTGCGGGTCGCGGTGCTGGCGGTCGACCCCTCGTCGCCGTTCTCCGGCGGCGCGTTGCTCGGCGACCGGATCCGGATGCAGGAGCACGCCACCGATCCGGGGGTGTTCATCCGCTCGATGGCCAGCCGCGGGCATCTCGGCGGGCTCGCCTGGTCGACCCCGCAGGCGTTGCGGGTGCTGGACGGCGCCGGCTTCGGCGTGGTGCTGATCGAGACCGTCGGTGTCGGCCAGAGCGAGGTCGAGGTGGCGGCGCTCGCGGACACCTGTGTGGTGCTGCTCGCGCCCGGCATGGGCGACGGCATCCAGAGCGCCAAGGCCGGGATCCTCGAGATCGGCGACCTGTTCGTGGTGAACAAGGCCGACCGGGACGGCGCCCAGAACACCGTGCACGACCTGCGGCACATGGTCTCTCTGGCCGCCCTGGCCGACGGCCGGCCGGGGCGCTGGCGCCCGCCGGTGCTGACCACGGTGGCGAGCAACGGCACCGGGATCGACGAGGTGCTCGAGTACCTGGACCGGCACCACGACTGGGCCACCGGCTGCGGCGACCTGGCTCGCCGGCGCCAGGCCCGGGGGGCCGCCGAGATCGAGGCGATCGTGCTGGCCGGTCTGCGGCAACAGATCGCCCGGGTGCGCGACGGCGCGTTGCTCGAGGAGCTGGCGGCGCAGGTGGCCGCCGGCCGCAACGATCCGTACACCGCGGCCGGGGAGCTGCTGCGCGAACTGGGCTGACCGGGCCGTTCAGTGACCGGGCAGTTCAGTGACCGGGCAGTTCAGTGGCCGGGCAGTTCAGTGGCCGGGCAGTTCAATGGCCGGGCAGGTCAATGGCCGAGCAGCGGACCCATCGCCCGGGCGAGCAGACTGCCGCGACCGGCGAGTTCCTCCTCGCGGTCGGCCAGCCGCATCGTGGCCAGTCCCGCGTTGACCCCCAGCCAGCGCAGCGGTTCGGGTTCCCAGCGGCGCGAGCGGTGGCCGACCCAGGGCAGGGTGACCAGCTCGGAGTCGGCGCCGGTGATCAGGTCGGCCAGGGTGCGTCCGGCGAGGTTGGACGTGCCGACGCCGTCGCCGACGTAGCCGCCGGCCCAGGCCAGACCGGTCTCCGGGTCGAGCCCGACGCTCGCCTGCCAGTCCCTGGGCACTCCCAGCGGGCCGCCCCAGCAGTGCGTGAAGGCGTGCCCGGCCAGGTCGGGGAAGAGCTCGGTCAGGCTGCTGCGCAGCGCACCGAAGACCCGCTCGTCGCGGTCGTGTGCGCCGCTGATCTGCGAGAACAGGTGGTACGGCGCACCCCGGCCGCCGAAGGCGAGCCGGTCCCGCGCCGTCCGCTGGCCGTAGATGATCAGGTTCCGGTGATCGCTGAAGGTCTCGCCGTGGTGCAGCCCGGCCCGCTGCCAGAAGCTCTCCGGCAGTGGCTCGGTGGCGATCATCAGCGAGTACAGCGGGATGACCGCGCGAGGCGATCCGGGCAGCTGCGCCGTCCATGCCTCGGTGGCCCGGACGATCCGGTCGGCGCGGACCACCCCGGCCTCGGTGATCGCCCGGGGCCGGGAGCCGGGGACGCCCGGACTGGCCGGTTCGATGCGCAGCACCGGGGTGTGTTCGAGAATGCGCACCCCGCGCCGCTCGAGCACCTCGGCCAGGCCGCGGACCAACGCGGCGGGCTGCACCCTGGCGCAGTGCTCGATGAAGGTGCCGCCCAGCACGTCGCTCGCGCCGACCCGGGCCAGTGCCTCGTCACGGTCGAGCAGCTGCACGCCGTCGACACCGCCGAAGGACCGGTCGCCGGCCACCTCGGCGCGGGCGCGTTCGAGCTGGGCGGGGGAGCGGGCCAGGCGAACGGTGCCACCGGGGCGGTAGTCGCAGTCGATGCCCTCGGCGCCGGCGACCCGGCCGACCTCGGTCACGGTGTCGTTCATCGCCCGGCGCATCGCCAGCGCGGCGTCCCGGCCGTACCGGCGGGCGAGCCCGGCGGTCGAGGTCGGGAACAGCGCCGAGCACCAGCCGCCGTTGCGTCCGCTCGCCCCGAACCCGGCGATCTCCGCCTCGAGCACGATCACCCGGATCGAGGGGTCGCGTTCGGTGAGGTAGTAGGCGGTCCAGAGCCCGGTGTAGCCGGCCCCGACGACGGCGACGTCGACCTCATCGGGGCCGGTCAGTCCCGGCCGGGCGCGCAGGGCGTCCCGGCCGGAGCCGTGCAGCTCGTCGAGCCACAGTGACAGACCTCGGTAGCCGCTCACGTCGTGAAAGTCGTTCACGCGCAACCTGTTCCGGCGCCGGCCCGGCTCGTGGTCAGAGCAGCTTGCCGGCCTCGGTGAGCACGCTGCGCAGCGTCGCGGTGATCTCGTCGAACTCGGTCTGGCCGATGATCAGCGGCGGCGACAGCTGGATCACCGGGTCACCCCGGTCGTCGGCGCGGCGTAGAGGCCGGCGTCGAAGAGCGCCTTGGAGAGGAACCCGCGCAGCAG